>CAZEQQ010000472.1:0-2534 GCA_964514425.1 uncultured archaeon | reverse complement strand
TGAATAGAAAAAAATATTTTTATACCTTTATATTAGTGCTATTAATCTCTTTTAATAGTACGCTTGCGAGTGGAAACTACAATTTAGATCCTGGTCATGGTGGCGCACAACTTTTAGTAGATGTCAATGTGAAATTTCATCAAATGCTATTAATGTACCCTGATGTTAATACAGACATGTATTTTAAAATATCAAAAAGTGGTGGCTCTAGTCACACTTCTCCAACTGGACCGAATTTCATAAAACAGAATTACTGGACATATCAATCTTTACATAATACTGAGTGGGGTGGTTATTATGATGAAGACTTTCTAAACTTAGTTGCGTTGAATGAACACATAATAACTGTTGAAGTATGGGATCATAAAACCGATATATTGTTTAAAGGGAAACTAACAATAAAACCTAGACCTATCAACTACAATGATGAAACTTTTAGTGCACTAGCTTGGGTTGCTACTGGAGAATGTATAGTTAATGGATTTTATGTAAATTACATTAATACAGAAAATAGTTATCTCAAGTTTGAGTATACAGGGAATATCCTTTCACCGAGTTATGATCATCCTCTTGGCGAATATTGGGATTCAAGTAGATTGAAGCTTGAAATATCTTTTTATTATCACTACGGTGTCTAAAACTTTGAATAATCGTTTGAAAGGAACTCAAAACATCAGATGATACTGTTTTGTTTTCCTTTTAATTTTTTAAACTTATACGCTTGTTTCAGTTAGATAACTTGATTTCAAGATTTTTCCATTACTCAGTAGTTTGGAGATAAATGATATCATTAAGACTAATGATATAGTAGTGAGTAACCACACTTATTTTAAATTAGAAGAACAAAAAGAGAATTATGCCAAGTAAAAAAGATGGAAAGTTGGAAGAAGATAATCATTAAAAAGAGAAAAGAAAATTTACTATAAGAAAAAACGATTTAGAATATCTGTATTAAACTAATATTTATTAAGACTTTAATGCGACGTTATATTAATAAAGAGTTTGATTCTATAACCTATACTGTGGGGTTTGTTATGACCAATATAGTAAGCAAAGATGAATTAGAAAAAAAAGATGTGATGTTAGACATAGAATTCAACGACACATCAGAAATATCTGTCCCCCCAAGATTGATAGATCAGGTAATAGGACAAGATGGTGCAGTTGAATTAATAAAAAAAGCAGCTCTACAAAGAAGACATATTCTGCTCATAGGGGAGCCAGGAACAGGGAAATCGATGTTAGGGCAAGCAATGGCAGAATTGTTGCCAAAAGAAGTACTAGTTGATATATTGTGTATACCAAACCCAAAATACCCAAATCAACCAAGAGTAGCAATCTTACCCGCAGGACATGGAACAAGAAAGGTAGAAATGGATGCAGAACTAGCAAGAAAAAGTGGAAACAAAAGATTCATCTTTTCATTAATAATACTCTTTGCAATAATAGGCTATGCACTAATAGCAACAATGAATAGCCCAGGAACACAACCGTTTACACTATTAATGGCATTATTTGTAGGGTTCTTCATATTCTTCATGCTAAATCAATCAAGAGGAAGAACAGAATTACTAGTACCAAAATTATTAGTAGATAATAGCAATAGAGATAGAGCACCATTTCATGATGCAACAGGAAGTCACGCAGGAGCGCTACTTGGCGATGTACGTCACGACCCGTTTCAATGTTTTTTTAAACGACAAACGTTGTCAATAGTGTCTGAAGATGGACAAATAACCAATATTGACATAGACGAATTTGTCGATTCTTTAATCGCGAAATATAAAGACCGAGTTATTACGAGTGAAAAAGATGGCTATGAAGCCTTATTTTTGGATGGAAGCACATACAAATTACTTTCAGAGAGTAAAAATGTAGCTACATTTTCTGATTTGTGGTCTTTAAATAGGCATAATTATACAGGAGATATTGTAGAAATAGAAACTGATGATGGAGATATAATATCTGTCACACCAAGCCATAAAGTAGCTGTTCAAGCAGTTTCAGGAGAAATTATAATGAAAGAGGCAGTTAAAATAAAACCAGGTGATAAAATTGTTTCCCTCAATAGAACTATAATCATTGATGAACAGCAAATAGTAAACACCTTTGGAGAGAAGGATCAAAAACAATATCATCTTTACCATGAATATTTAGACGCAAAGAAGAATAATCCTGATTGGGGGTATAAAAGATTGGCTACAAACCTTGGTTACAAAGATTCAGTCTTTAGATGGTGGCATGAAGGAAAGCATACACCTAAAGCCGTCCAGACTATTAACTGGCTAAAAGAGCGAAACATGCTCCCCTTAACTACTTCTAATCCAAAGGTTACAAAAATTAGTAAAGTGTTGGGATCGCTCTTTGGTGATGGCGGAATATTTGATAATCTTAATGGAATTTTTCTTTCTAGTTCTGAGTTAAGTGCTGTTAAAGAATTCCAAAAAGATATAGAGAAATTATTCGATTTAGAAGAAGACGAATATTCAAGAATTATTGAGGGGGGTATAGAAGGACACTCTTGGTGCTACCAG
>CAZEQQ010000471.1:0-2537 GCA_964514425.1 uncultured archaeon | reverse complement strand
TTAACATCCAAAGGGCTTGAAATAATGGAAGATTTTGACAAAACTAAAAATAAGTGAGTAAAACTTTTCTGCGATTATTAAAAATGATAGAACACCCATTATCTTTTTGTAACTGAAAGTTGTACCTCAACCATTAGAGTTTTAAACAAATTTTAAAATCGTGTAACATCTTAAAATATAGATTCTGTAAACTAAATTCAAGCGATGTGAATATTATGCCAAAAAAGAAAAGAGATGCTAATATTAAATCTTTTTTTTGGATAAGTTCTACATTTTTTAGATCTACTTCAGAATCTGTAGTATCGCCTTTTTTACCATTATATGGTTTACATTTAGGAGCTAATCAGACTCAAATCGGATTGATTGTTGCTATTGCGAGTTTATTCAATGTTTTTCAACTTATCTGGGCAAGAATTGCGGATAAGATTAAAGATTCAAGATTAATAGCTATTATCTCCCTTTACGTTGGTAGTGCATTTAATATTATCTACATCTTTGTGACAAATATTGGTGCTTTTATAACTCTTAGAGGCTCTCATGGTGCTATTACTTCTGCTTCTATTCCTACTTCTTCAGCATTATTAGCTGAAAGAACGAAATATCAAGATTGGGGATATTGGAATGGGGTTATTAATGGAGCTATAGTTGGAGGAGCATTAGTAGGCTTACTTTTAGGAGGTTATCTTCTTTCGTCACTCGCAGATAACATTAAATTTACTGTCCTTTTCTTAGGAGCGGCAGTAATAAGTCTACTAGCTGCTATATTCTTCAATATCGCTGTTCCTTCGCAAAGAAGATTAATTGCAAAACAAAAATGGATAGATATAGAAGAAGTTTCAGTTACTATAGAGAATGTTCTTAACATTATGAAAACAGACAGAAACTTCGTCATTCTTAATATAGCCTATTTCATATTTATTTTTGGAGTAAACTTTTCTTCTCCCTTTTACATTATTTATACCGTTCAATACTACTCTCTATCTGTTTTTGAAGTATCAATAATAGCAGTTATAGGCTTTGCTCCACAGTTGATAGCATCATTAATAGCTCCTAAGTTCTTCTCAAAAGCTAGAAAAAAGGAATTATTAGTGTTAGGAGGTTTAGGCACTTCTATATACCCTATTATCTTTATTCTTCCCGGTTTATTAGTGTATTACAACAATCTATTCCTTTTTATGTGTATTCTTTGGGGCATTAATGGTTTATTCTGGGGTGTGATTAACACAACGATGTCAACATTAATTCTTGACGTTATTCACCCTCGAAGAAGAACAATTCAATTAGCAATAATAAATTCAGTAGCTTCAGTAGGTTTATTCTTATCTCCTGTTATAGGTGGACTAACCGTTGAACTTTCACAGATATTTATTCTGATGTTTATTATAAGTGCGGGTATAAGATTTATTGGCGCTTTATTATTCTTAATAGTTAAAGAACCTGTCATAGGTGGAAGCTTACTTCGTCCAATTAGAAGAGTAGCTTCACCTCCTAGACTATATAGAAGATCCGAAGATAAGAAAATTCAACAAATACAAGAAGAATACCAAGCAGATGAAAGTGTCACCCAATCCACTGCTGAAATATCTGAAGAGAATGTAGATCAAAAAGTAACCTGAAAATTAAATTGTTTAATTTAAAGGCAAAAGAAGACCCCTTCTTGAGAGGGCTTGATGATTTATGGTAAAAATGAAAAAAAAATTTCTTTACTCTTTCCAAACACAATGTATCTTTTCTCTATTTGTAGAACGCTTAAAGCTGAAATCTGGAAAACCTATAGTTAAGACACCGAAAACCTTATTCTTATCTGGTATTCCTAATTCTTTCCTAACTGTTTTATTTCTCCATAAGAACTCTTCAGCGAAGCCAATCCAACAAGTACCTAATCCTAAAGATTGAGCTGCTAACATACCATGAGTGAGGATGATTCCTGCATCATTAGCTGTCATTAGTGAATAAGGCGGACTGTGGAGAAAAATAACACAAGGAGCATTGAAGAAAATGCGATCAATTCCTTTCTGCTTATCTGCTTCTAATCTATTTAAGAAACTTTCAGTCTTTTTGCTCTTAATTAATTTTTTATACTGGGCTGGAAGGAGAGGTGCAATAATTGTACGGAATTTAAGAACCCACTTTTTACTTAAAACATAATCGGTAATATTATGAGAGAGGGTTTTTATTACTTCTTGATTAGTTACTATGACTAAATCCCTTTTTTGTCTATTACTAGCTGTCGGTGCATATCTCATAGCTTCAATAACCTTCTCTAGTAATTCTTTAGGCATTTGCTCTGATTTATATCTTCTAATTGAGCGTCTTGTACGCATAATTTTGTACAAATCTTCATATGAAACAATTTTTTCGGGAGAAGTAAAATTGTTGAATTCCAAAGCCTGTTCATCGCTAGCATATCTTATAGCCTCTTCAGGGCAAATAGCTACACAATGACCACAACGAATACAAGTTTTATAAGGGTCAGAGAATAAAATATGTACTTTCATTTCTTTGACCGTTTTATCAAAAAGATGTGCTGGACAGAC
>CAZEQQ010000470.1:0-2537 GCA_964514425.1 uncultured archaeon | reverse complement strand
TCTTTAATAGAGCAAGAGCCACTATTCATTATTGAAGCATGGAAACTAGGTATAGCGATAATCATATCAGCTTTTTTTGGTTTTATAACGATAGACTTATTTCTCCGCATTACACAAAAATATAATTTTGCTATAGTTTGCGTAATTTTAGCTATAATTATAATCGGCACATTTGTAATAACAATAATAATATAAACTCAAAAAAATTGAAAATAGTGTAAATTTGAAATTTTTTACTTTGAGAAAAGTTCAAATAGGTCAAATTACTACTAAATAAGTAAAAAAGCATAGAGGAAATTCTTAAATAGCATACAAAGAATATAGTACTATTAGAAATGTATAGTTGTGGGGTACAGTAAAGGTGAATATATATGTCATTCTATGAATTTAGAAAACGAATAATGGAAGAGAAAAGCAGGAAGGAGAGATTTAGTCGAGAAACAACGACAATAACGCAAAAAACCCCAGAACCAAAAAATGAAGTAACAACAGATAAGAACCGTTTTACAATTACTATTATAGGGCTAGAGAGAGCTGGAAAAACAAGTTTAGTAAAAAAACTACTGAAGCAAGATGATTTAATTATTCGACCAACTTATGGTGTGAATATTGAAAATTATCAATATCGTAACTTGCATTTTTCAGTAATTGATGCAGGTGGACATAAGCCTTTCAGAATGACAATGTGGAAAAAGTTTATTGAAAGAGCAGATGGTCTAATATTTCTTGTTGACTCTGCAGATAATGCTAGATTTGAAGAGTCTAAACAAACTTTTTGGCATTATAGTGGTTTCTCAAAACCAAATATTCCTGTGATGTTTATTGCAAATAAATCTGATTTGACAACATCCAAGGCATTGGAAACTATTCACGAATATTTTGAATTAGATAAATTTCTAAGAAATCAGAGACCTTTTAGTGTATCGAAAATTTCAGCAAAAACGGGACAAGGTGTATACGAAGCCTGGGACTGGATTGTCGATGTGTTGAGTGGGAAAAAGCAATGGAAGGTAAGAATATCAAGTGCAATAATTTCTAATGAAAAAGGTGATATCCTATCGGAAGCATTATTTGGACGACCTGATGAACAAGCTAATTATGCAATTGATTATAGGAAACTCAAAGAATTATCAAAACTTTTTGCACTCGAATCAAAGGATAGTATACAGACCGTGAAATTAGAAAGTTTAGTAAAAAAACACGTTAGCCACGTGAAAAGGGGACAATATTGTTTATCTATTATGATTGATCCTATAGACCCCGTTAATAGGGCACAACAAATTCAGTTAAGGATATTAGAGCATTTTACAAGAGAACAACACGTTAATTATAATTCTCTAGAAGAAGTGTTATTATCCAAATTCCCCTTGGAAGTCGATGGAGGGTATAAATAGCAATGGTACATAATTACTTCTTCATTAGAGATAAACTAATGAAAGATAAAAAATCTAAAACTCCCGAATTGGTGATACTGGGTTTAGAAAATTCAGGAAAATCATCAGTAATTAATCGTTTATTATTTGGAACGGTGAATGACTCTTACCCTCACCAGAATATCTGTTTAATGAATATAGGTTATGGAAATTCTACTATATCCGTAATTGAAGCTGATGAAGAAATTGTAAGAGAAAATGCTTACTTTCAAGATGTTTTAAGCTCAGTAGATGGGATACTATTCGTTGTAGATACGACCACACAGAAACATGTAGAAGCTTCTTTCGAATATCTTTATGGTATTCTCGGTAAAATACCCGAAAATATCTCTATTTTAATACTAGCAAATAAGATGGACTTGAAAAACGCTGTTCCATTGGAAGATGTCTTAGGAGATCCAGCATTTTCAATTATTGCCGATCAAAGTAGCCGATCAATAGCAGTTCATCAAGTGAGTATAAAAACAGGAGAGAATTTCTATTTGGCTATAGATTGGTTAGTTTCTAGAATGACACAAAGAACGCCTTTACATGAAGAAGTAACAATAAAACGTGTTATTATCCTTCAAGAAGGAGGAGTCCCCGTCTTCGATTATACTTTTGATACCCAAATAAAAGAACATGACGATACATTACTAGGTGGATTGATTCATGCTTTGAATATTATGGCTTCAACCATCTTTGAAAGTGATTCTGTCATGGATGTAATAAAATTAGGGGATTTTAAGTTCATTCTAAGAAAAATAGATAATTATACTGTTGTTCTCTTTGTAGGAAGAGACGACATAGAATTTAAAGCTCAAACAATAGCAGAAGAAATATTGAGAGCTTACATGGAAGAAAAAACTTCAAGTGATCAAGTTGATCTTTCAAATGAAGAAAAACATGGTATTTTGAGCAAAATACCAGAAATTGCTATATTGCTCGATCATAGTGTTAAATTATAAGGAGAAAAAAAATGATTAATCCAAATCAAGTAGATGAAGCAAAAGTCGTCTTTAGTATTTTCAAAGATTATGGTCCCGAAGTAGTGTTTAACAACTCAGATTTAAGCGAAGATACCGCATTGATGTTAGTAATGAGTGGGATGACACTCGTAGAAAT
>CAZEQQ010000469.1:0-2540 GCA_964514425.1 uncultured archaeon | reverse complement strand
ATAAGTTTCTTATTTAAAACAAAAACTTTCTAATTAGTTTTTTTCCCTATCATAACATTCATAAACAAATTCCTTGAGACTAACGAAATGTTAGGTGAGCTATTAGCAATTGTTACTGTTCTCTGTGTTATTTTATCTAATGTGCTTTTCCGAAAAATTGATGGTTCTGTTTCACCCTTTCATATTAATGCATTTAGAACATCATTTGGTGGATTAATTTTCTTATTTGTCGCAATAATTGGTGACATGTTTATGCACTCATCTTTAATTCCTCCCTTATTATGGATATTAATGCTCGTAAGTATAGTATTTGGACAGATTATTGGTGACACAGCGTATTTTCAAACTCAAAAAATGATTGGAACAACAAGCGCAATGTCCATTACAACAACATTTCCCATTTTTACACTCTTCTTATCTATTATAATTTTAGCTGCCCAATTTTCTTTTACTTATTATATCGCTGTTTTGTTGGTAGTGATTGGTATTTTAACACTTATCAAAGGTAAAGAACTACAACTAAAAAAGGAGAAGGAACAAGAAACTGCAAAAAGCGAACAAACACAGCAAATCTCTGCTATTGAAATAAGCAAGTTGCAACTTGATTTAGAAACTAAGCAACCTCGTAGTAAAGTATTAATAGCAGCTGCCTTTGGCTTAACCTCGTCTTTTGCTTGTGCTTTAGGAATTGTTCTTTTGCAATATACACTAGAACAAGTGGCAAATATAACAAACTCTCCTGAAACAAGTTCTATGTTCGTTAACGCTGTTCGTTTTCCTTTTGCTGGGATTATCTTAATAGGTTTAGCCTCTAGAGTGCCAGCTGTTCCAATTAAGAAGTGGGATCGAAAACTGTGGGCGATATTATTCCTCGCATCAATTTTGGGGACTGCATTTGGAGCGTTTTTTTACACAGAAGCTACGAGGTTAGCAGGAGCTACTTTTGTATCATTAATAGGTGCCTCTAGTCCAATATTTGCAATACCTATCGCATACTTATTAAATAAAGAAAAAACGAATAAATTAGCCTTATTTGGTGTGTTAATAACTGTTTCGGGAATATTGTTAACTTTTGTGTAAATTTTGTAAGTCTTCTATTTTTACCTTTTTTGTATGAATTGAGCTATTTTAGAACATTATGCAAATTTATTGAAAAAGTATATATATATATTCGAGAAATTATTGCAATGAATAACAAGAAATTATTATTCTGCGTTCTTGTATGTATTTCCACTTTAATTCTATCTTCTACAACAGCTACTCATGCTTTTTCAGTCACCAACTGGAAAAATAGTAACTCATTAATGATTGAGGTAACGAGTGCATATTATGATGATTTAGAAGGTGATGGTGTTGAAAACGATGTCTATTCTTCAGTCTATATTAAATTTAGCTCATTTAGACTAATAAATGAACTAATTCTTTATCTAGACCTAGAATTACCTTCGGGTAAATACTTTACATACTACATCCAGTTAACTTTCCATTACATGTATGAAGTAGAAATACCAATAAAATTCTATAATCATGCCACTGAAGAAGGAGATTACATTTTGTTTGCTGCAATATGGTTTGATGATCCATTCGATTCAAGACTTGCTTACTCTGAATGTATCTTCGATCCTCCCGGTGGTCATGATGGTGGAGACCCTCCAAGAATCGAGTTATTTTAAGTGGATTAGATTATAGGTCTAATCACACTTTTTTTAAACATATAAGCAAGAACGAAGGTGTAATCCAAATTATTCGTGAAAAGGGGCTAATTATGTATCTCAATCAAGTATCTTATAGTGTTCTACTATACTTACAGAAAAATCCGATGGCAAGTATTTCTGAAATTAGAGCGAACGTAGAACTACAAAATCAAAAACATCTAAGTTTTTATGAAACAAAAAAAGCTTTTGACACACTTATTGAGAGTAATATAATTAAAGATTTTGCTGCAGAAATATCCCCTCAAGCATTAAATTTAGAACGGGTAAGTGTAAAATTAGATATAGGAAGTTTTAATTCAATCAAAAAAATAGAAGAAATTTTGGACCGCCATAATTATACTAGGTATAGATCCCGATTTATTTCTGGTGAAACGAGAGGTATCTATGCTGATTTTGAAATACCTTTTGGCACACAACACTATATAAAGGAATTATGTGATGAATTGACAAAAATAAATTGCATAGATGATTATGTCTTTTATACAGATACAAGAAGAAAAATACAAACTGATATTAACTTCGATTACATAAACAAAGAAACATTAAATTGGGCTTTTAATATTGATGATTGGACTAATGAAACAAATGTATATCCCTCTAAAGAGACAAAAAAGTACAATATCTCATCTGGTTCATCAGAGCATGACGCCAAACTAATTGAATTAGATTTATGGCTACTGAGAATATTGTCCTGGAAACCAAGATTAAAAAACATAGAGATATTAGAAAAAGTGGAGGAACATAGAAAAAACTTCAATCTAGACCCCCTGGGGCGGGATATTACCACTTTATCTAGACGCCTTAATGCCGTCAAAGAGAACTATA
>CAZEQQ010000468.1:0-2548 GCA_964514425.1 uncultured archaeon | reverse complement strand
TGGTTAATATTAAGTTTATACTATTCATTTACTTTTATGCTGTTTGATAGGTCTGTGGTCTTAAATTCGCCACTAACCATACATTTAACGTTATAGGGCATTTTACTGACCCCGTAACTCCTTGCGTTCTTTGACTTCGACTTCATCTGTGTAGTCTTCAAACAACAACTTTCCGATTTTATCCCAAGAAACAAATGTTTCCTTTGACGGCATTCTATTCGGTTTCAATCTTGCAGGAATATTTGTTTCTAAAATTACTCCTTCGCTTTTAGCTGTGTAGCCTGTGATAATTACTTTTTGCATTTTGATTTGAATTAAAAACGCCCTATAACAATGTATATAGCAAATTGGGGACGCATTCCAATACGCTACATTTGTGCTTTAATTTACTTTGTTGTAAGTCGGAAGGTCAGCACATTTAATCCCCAACTTGCCATATACTAAACGTTAGCACCAATACTACGACATCAGTTTATCGTAACACATCTTGATAACTCTTGCATCCCATAATGCGTTATGCTTTGGCATTTCAGAATAATGTTCTCCACATCCGTATTTCTCCCTACTAATATCGGGGTCAACGCCTTTTAACTTAAACAATGTACAAATGTCAAAAGGAATGTAGTAAACATTTTTTGGTATATTAAAAGCGTGTCCAAATATTTGGTTGAACAGAACCCAATCATAGGAAAGACAATCCGACCAAAATTCGACTTCTCCAAATTGCGCTAACCAAGTTGTAAGTTTTTCTCTTATATTTTCGGTTGTGCTTTTATACGATATGCTTTCTTTTGTTTCATCCAACTTTTGAAATATGCCGTTGTATTGTAATTTATTAATTACATTTTCTTTTATCCAATCATCAACTTGGTTAAAGTCGTAGTCGTTAAATTCAGCATAAAATGTTTTACCACATTCTGAAATTAAACCAATTGAAATTAGGGTTGTGCTTTGGTGCAACCCTGTAAATTCCGTATCAAAAAATATTTTATTCATTTTATTATGTATTTAAAGTTAATGTTTCAATCTCGTACTGGTGCTAACAAGCGTTGTATCGCATTGCCAAAGGACGGCAACGCTACACACCGCCAGCCGTTGGCAGCAATAATGAAAAAACCCCGAGTGAGACAGATGCTCGGCTCGGGGAGCTATAGCTTAATAGTGTGGATGCCTTAGCACCGAAGTTTTGAATTTAATATCCTGCTCATTCACTTGAGCGAAATTCACACCTTCAGTTATTATTTAGACTCCCTATCCACCGTAAGGAGTATTTGCAAATTTAAGACATTTTTAATCATAATAAATAAACATCAATGATTATCAATAAAAATATTACAAAATTAGACTTATCTGGAAAAGGTTTAGACAAATTTCCAACAGAGATACTTAATCTTAAAAACTTGAAAAAACTAAATCTAAGTAACAATAAAATAAAACAACTTCCAAAAAACATTGACAACCTAAAAAGACTGGAAAATTTAGATTTATCAAGCAATCAACTTACAGCCATATATGCAAATGTTTGCAAACTTAATAAACTGAAAGTTCTAATCTTAAACAACAATTATATTAAAAATATACCAGTACAACTTTTTGAATTAAAGGAATTAAGAAAATTATCTCTTTCAAGGAACTTGCTTGACACAATACCTGATGAATTTAGTAATTTAAAAAAAATAGAATTTTTAAATATATCTAACAATCGATTCACTGAGTTTCCAAAGATAGTTTTAAATATTAATTCATTAAAAACTATTTGGTTAAGCAATAATCATTTCAAAGACTTCCCAACTAATGTACTATTAAAGAACTTGTTTAATTTAAAATCCTTGTATTGCTTTGGTGTATCAAGCAACCAAAGAGAAGAAATCAGTAAGGATTATATGAAATTATCTCAAATAAAAGGCAATTGTATTCGTGAATTAAAACAACTTAATATGAGAATAAGAACTGAACAAAAGAATGATAGGAAAAGTGAAGCAAGTCAAAATCAGAGAAAAAAAATATTTATAAGTTATGCAAAGAAAGACGTTAAATGGTTGGAAAAAGTAAAACCATTTGTAAAAGCGTTGAATTATGAGGGAAATGAAATTGACATATGGAGTGACCAACGAATTAAAGCTGGCGAAAAATGGAAAAAAGAGATTGACATATCACTTGAAAATTCAAATATTGCAATTCTAATTATTTCTTCTGACTTTTTAGTTTCAGACTTTATTCAAAATAATGAACTACCAATATTGTTAAAAAATGCGGAAGAAAAAGGAACAAAAATTCTGGCTTTAATTGTTAGACCCTGTAGATTCATTGAAAACAAAAAATTGTCACAATTTCAGGCCGTGAATGATCCTAAGACACCGCTTAGTGGGCTTTCAGATTCTGAACAAGAAGAATTGCTTTTAAAATTAACTTACGATATTGAGGAGTATATTTAATTACTGCTGCCAACAAGGGGTGTAACCAATTTGGGCTGAATGGGTTACGGAATCGGTTTGGCACGCAGGGAGCTTCTTAACGGGGGATAAATCCCAAGCCCCGCTCACCCAAA
>CAZEQQ010000467.1:0-2569 GCA_964514425.1 uncultured archaeon | reverse complement strand
AAAAGCTTCAGAAACTTCCCACCGTTTTATGGTAGATATTCCTACAAGAAATTGAGAAAGGACATCTAAACAATTGAAAGGTATCTGAACACGGTCGATATCACGATTATAGACACTTTTAGTCAAAACTGCACATTCTAACGCATCATCACGATCAGTAACAATTAATCTTCCTTTAGCAATTTTATCAAGAGTATGACCACTTCTTCCTACACGCTGTAAACATTTAGCAACAGTTTTAGGAGAACCAACTTGAGCAACTAGCTCTGCGCTCCCTATATCAATTCCCAACTCTAATGAAGTAGAAGAAATAGCTGCTAAAAGTTCATTATTCTTCAGTTTATCTTCTACATCTAAACGAATATCACGAGAAAGACTAGAATGGTGGACAGCTATCTTAGAAGTATATTCTGGCCCAAGATACTCTTTAAGCTTAAAAGCTACATTTTCAGCTCCTTTTCTAGTGTTAGTGAAAACAATAGATGTTTGATGGTCTAACAATAAATCAGAAAGAATAGCAAAAATAGTTTGCTGAATCTCAACATAAGGAGTATGTAAAATATCTTTAGCCGGACTAAGGACACTAAGGTCAATTTTTCTATCACTAGAAAGATTAGCAATATGACAATCACGAGCTTTAGAACTACTATCTAAACCAACAAGAAAACGTGCTATCTCTTCAATAGGAGCTTGGGTAGCTGATAAACCAATGCGAGTAAATTCTTGTTCAGCTATCTCTTTTTGTAAATATTCCGTCCATAAAGTAAGAAAAACACCTCTTTTATTGTTAGAAAGGTCGTGAATCTCGTCAAATATAACCCACTTAACAGTTTTAAGATTTTGAGACATACGAGGGGAAGTTAGAATTAACCCTAAACTTTCAGGAGTGGTAATGAGAATATGAGGAGGAGAATCACGCATTTTATTACGTTCAGCTGAAGGAGTATCACCTGTTCGAGTAGCTACTCTAATCTTAGGAACATTAAAACCTTCAGAAGAAGCTAATTCTTGAATTCCTTCTAAAGGTTCCTCAAGATTCTTCTTAATGTCATTACCTAAGGCTTTCAATGGAGAAACATAAAGAATGTAAATCTTTTCTTCTAAAACTCCCTTCTTAGACATAATAAATAATTCATTGATGCCAGCTAAAAAGGCAGCAAAAGTTTTACCTGAACCAGTCGAACTAAAAATAAGCGTATTCTTTTGTGCATGAATAGAAGGAATAGCAAAAGTTTGTGGAGGTGTAAAACCTAAAGGAAACTTATAAGAGAACCATTTACTGATAACAGGGTCCAAAAATGCATGGATGTCATCAGCAGAAGAAGGAGTATCTAAATAATTGATTGTCATTTAACGATAATCAACAAAGAATTGTGTATTTATATGTGTCACTTTAAGTAACAAATGTTGCGACTAAAATGAGAACTTTCAATAAATCTGTAGAAAATATGAAATAATAAAAAGTTATAATAACCCACTTACTTTTTGTTCTTCTTGGATTTTTTCTTTTTTCCTTTTTCTTCTTGAAGAGCCCTTTTCTATCTCTTTGGGTTTAAATCTAAATTGTGCGATATATCCGCCAATGTTATGTGTTTCTAGAGGATCATAATAGAGAGAAGAGGTTTCATATTCTGACTTCTTTAAAATTGCAGGTTCTTCGAGAAAGCGAGTCTTTAACATTCCTTCCTTCTTTAACTCTCTAATAAGGGGAGGGAAACTTTGTATCTCATAATATGCACTATCACGAGTAAGATCAAAAATTTCTTCATTTTCTTTTTTATCAATTGAGTGAGTAAAATAGGTAATTGAAGCATTTGGGGTCAAACATTTATAGAGATTCAAAACATATTTCATTTGTCTTTCCCCCATCTGATTAAGTTTATCATATTCTAAATTTGAGATATAAGAAGGTTTGAACGCAGTACGAGAATTAGGGGGTTCGAAAAGCATCATACTATATCTTATGACATGCCTATCACGCAAAAACGACCCTACATCTGCTTTAACTATTCTGATGGATTTTGCTTTTACTCTCTGTAATTGTTTAACTGTAGCACGATTCTGTATCTCTGATTTAATCAATAATGTTATAGGAATTCTATTATGCACTTTTTCTGCAATATAAGTAGCTGTTTCTCCCTTATCTGTCGTTGAAACAAGAATGCTCTCACCTTCTCCTGCAATGTAATCCTCACCATAATCCAAAAACATACAATTAACAGCAATAGCTTGAATAGGATTGATCGGAGTAAAATAGCCACGTCGATAAATTTGTAAATCTGTAACTTGAGGGAAGGTAGAAACTGAATCTTCTACACGAACCACTAATTGACCAAAAAGAGAAGAAATTTCTGAACTTTTAATAGCTGCTTTTCCTATCGCTAAAACATTATGTTTAGTGTCTTTAACTACTACCCTGTCATTTACATTAAACTCATCAGCAACAGGGCCATTAGTAAGTCTACTGCGTAAAACTTGAGAAGTGAGAATATCTTGTCCCGTTGTAGCACTAAATACACTTTCACGGTCGACAATAAGAGAAGGTAAACCCTCACTATCAGGCAATTCT
>CAZEQQ010000466.1:0-2591 GCA_964514425.1 uncultured archaeon | reverse complement strand
ATTGAATTCAGTTAAATCTCCATGAATAATCCCATAATCGTGATAGAGGGTTTTCGCAAAGTTGACAATTTGCTCTATTATTTTTTCTGGATTAGGTAATTCTCTCATCTGTATTAATTCTACCCCCTCTATGATTTCCATGACAATAATATGACGATTATAGCCATAAACTTTTGGAACGGGCAAATTTGCCTCTCCTAACTTTTTAAGTATTTCATACTCTCTAGATGCGGACATTTCCGCCAAAAAGAAAACAGAAAAATGACGTTTATTATCCAAAAAATCTCTTTTTCTTCTAATCTGCTGAAAACTCATCCTACCTGTTCTATTAATCTTTAACAACACTTCTTTATCGTCAAAATCAATAGCATAATAAAGATCACTCTCTTTCCCTACACCTCTATTGGATCCAAGAGCATAAACTTTTTTCTGATTATTTAAAGCATTGAGCGCTAAAGTATCATAACCTGCAAAGGTTAAAGTATATCCTATAAAATAACCTTGCCATCTTTTTACTAATTTGAGTTTATGTAAACGATCTAAACGAATGGTGACATCTTTTAGATGATAGCCCGTATAAGTGGCAATTTGCTCTACTGGAGCATATTCTCCCTTTTTCAGTAATGTTTCAACCATGTAAAGAACTCTAATATCTTTAGGCGTTAAAATTTTCAACATTTTGGAAGCAGGTAAATCTTTAGTCATTCAAATAGTACTCTTTAGAATAGTTAAAATGCTTTTCTTTTCTATTGAACTTAATGAATGAGAAAAAACAAGAAATACGCTTAAGATATGATTCTACTGCGAATATGTATGATAACAGGTATAAAAACATTCAACTTCAAAAATATGTTGAAACTTTTGCTCATATAAAGTTAGATCACTCTGATGTCATTATTGATGTAGGTGGGGGAACAGGTTTACTTGGAGATTTTCTTACAAATCATCATGAAAATTTGATTATATGCGATCTCTCCTTTCAAATGCTAAAAGAAGGAAAGAAAAAAAGAAACAGCCTTCAGTATATATGTGCCGACAGTGACTATCTCCCTTTTCGTGAGAATTGTTCAAACATAGTGACGTGTTTTTCTGTTATACAAAATCTACCTTTACCTCAAATCACTTTAAAAGAAATTTGTGAAATATTAAAAAATAATGGAATGCTCATTCTTAGTGCTCTAAAAAAAAAATTCTCTTTGGAAGATTTACAAGTATTACTCTCCAATTTGCCACTAAATCAAAAAAACACACTCAATCTTTCCCTTGAAGATTATGCTATTATAGCACAAAAAAAGAACAAAATTTCTTAATTTACTTTTAAAAAAGTAAAGAAACTTTGCTAACTTTTGTTTTACAAACCTTTCTAACTCCATGAACACCAGGTTCATATCTTGTTTCTAATACTCCTGCTTTATCCAAGAATTTGACTTGAGCACTTGTATTAGCTTCAGTTTGTTTCAATTCTTTTGCTATGCTAGATACATCCATTTCTTTGTTAACTAAAAGTTTGACAATTGTGTATCTCGTTTCAGAAGATAATGCTTTAGCTAAAGCTATAATTTGTTTTTCGTCTTTTATTTCTAGAACATCTGCCATGTTTATCACCAAAATGATTTTACATATAATATTCATTAATACATTATATAAATATGATGATAGGTATAAATTTAATGACAATATGTCATTATATAAATAAAATTCCTTACTATAAAATGTTTTTCTCTAAATTTGTCGTTCTTTCTTAATTCTTTCCTAATTATTTTAGGAAATTGATGTGACCTTCCTTATTGGACAATTTCATCACTTTTTATTTTCTTTCTAGTAATTCATTCAAAATTCACTCTCTAAACCTATCTCTATATTTTGAAAAAATTGTACTTCAATCGTTAAATCTAAAAAAGAATACTTTAAATTACTAATAAGAACTAGGAAAATGTTCAATGAGGATTAACCATGAGTGCCACTACAGATGAAAAAATCCGAGAAATAGAAGAAGAAATTACTCGTACTCCTAAGAATAAGGCTACTAATCACCATATTGGTATATTAAAAGCTAAAATTGCAAAGTTAAAACGAGAGAAATTAGATAGTCAATTTTCTTCTTCTAAATCTGGTGGTCATGGTTTTGATGTTAAGCGTACTGGTGAAGCAACTGTAGCTCTTATTGGTTTTCCTTCTGCGGGTAAATCTACTTTACTTAGCGCTATTACAAATAAAGATTCAAAAACTGGAGCTTATGCTTTTACTACTACTACTGCTATCCCAGGTGTGATGGACCACAAAGGTGCTCAAATTCAGATTATAGACTTACCTGGTATCATAGAAGATGCTTCAAAAGGGAAGGGAAGAGGGAAAGAAGTCCTTGCTGTAGCAAGGTCTGCAGACTTGATCTTATTACTTTTAGAACCATTTCATTTAGAAAACAATTACACAAAGATTATGTATGAATTACAAAGTGTGGCAATACGCCCTGGTTTTTCAAAACCTGACATTAGACTTAAGAAAACAGATAAAGGTGGTATTGCTATATCTTCTCTTAAACGACTTACTCATTTAACTGAAAGAAATATAGCTGGTATTCTAAGGGAATA
>CAZEQQ010000465.1:0-2597 GCA_964514425.1 uncultured archaeon | reverse complement strand
CTTTCCCGCCTTCTGGCAAGTTTGAGCAAGAAAACATTCTTCAGAAGTTTACAGTGAAACATTAGTATCCTTTGTAATTCCACAAGTAAATTGCTTTACTTCTTTAGTGTTCAGAGAGTAAGAGTAAACGATATCTTTGTAGTCATTAACTTCTTTATCTATTCTTTTTTCCTCAAAAAAAATCTCTGTGCTATTCTTGAAAATGGTCTTAGATATATATTTTAACTTGAATGAATCTTCGATCTCTAATTTGCGATTTTTTATGTTCATAACACTCTTTAAAAAAAAGAATTAGAACATTTTAAATCTTCTTAAGTAAAAAATATACTAAAGAATAATAAATAAATTCAAAGTATCTGTGTTAAAGATTTAATAAGCACGAAATTTAAAAAGGAAAAGGGATTTTGTGTTCTGATATACATGGGGTTCATAGTTAGATATCATAAGTTTTTAGAAAAAGCAAAATACTATATTATTCTATTTTGGTTGGTTGTTCTAATTTTAGGATTGTGGTTTGGACCAAAATTTCTTCAAGAAACATCATTTACTTTTGAGGCCCCTAAAGGGACACCTAGTAAAATTGCACATGAGATTTTAGAAGAAGAATTTAGTTCTTTTAAAGATGAAGGAACAATAATTGTCTTAATTCAGTCAAAAAATGTTGGAACGAGTGTCATAAATCAAGAAGTAGAAAAATTTTGTGAAGACTTGATTCTAGCTATGACAACAGAGTTTGAGCATAATTCTATGATTAGTGCAGCTTTGTCATATTTTTTTCTTAACAATCAAGGACTTAGTTTTTTAGCAAAAGATTTTGTCAGCGAAAATGAGCGTTCAACGATTATTTCATTTGTAGTTGATGATTCTGATATTCCCAAATTGAACCTATTTTATTATTATTTACTTGATCAAATTGAAAATCTTAAACTACCTGTAAATAACTATTCTATCGAACTTACTGGTCTTTTTGTCATGCTTAAAGAGATGAGAGAATCAACAGAAAATGATCTAAAAAGGATGGATTCCATTATTTTACCTTTAGCACTTATTGTTTTAGCTTTAGTTCTTCGTAGTTTTAGACTGATGGTTATACCAGTGATAACGATTACTTTGAGTATTTTTACATCATTCATGATAATGTATCCATTAGCACTTACTATGAATATTTTTTCAATAGCTCCTAGTGTTATGATGAGTTTAATAATAGCTATGTCTATTGATTATAGCCTCTTTTTACTTTCAAGATATAAAGAAGAGATACAAAATCAAAAAACCAATAACGAAGCAGTAGCAGAAATGAGTCAACATGCAGGGCATACAATAACAGTAAGTGGTGTAACCTTAGCTATATCTTATTTAGGATTGATATTCTTTCCTTTAGATCTTTTAAGTAGTATAGGAATAGGTGCAGCAATAGCAATTCTAACAGCTTTGGTTATTAATCTTACTTTTACTCCTGCTCTAATTCTCACATTTCCTGGATTCTTCAGTAAATTTAAATTAAGAAAAAAAGATAGTGATTATAAAATATTAACAAGAGAACAATTGAAAGAAAGAGAAAGAGAAAAGCAAAGAAAAAGCCCTTACTTCAAAGTAGGAAATTTTGCTACAAAAAGAGGTCTATTAGTTATTGTTTTTGTTTTGCTTCTTGCTATTCCCATATCCATCCAAGTTTTACAGTTAGAACGAACATCGGATTTACAACAAATTATGCCAAGGGGGTCAAGTTCAAGTCAAGCTTTTGAGATAATGCAAAATGATTTTCGCCCAGGAATGGTTGCTCCGTATTATCTCATAATTAAGACAAATAATGATTCAGGTATGGCAGTAACAAATCAAGAATTTTTCAATCATACTAACACCCTCCTTTATCAAATAGCCAAAATTACTGAAATGGACAATGATAGTTTTCTAGGCATATCTTGGATTTACGGAACCTCTCTTCCCTTTGTCATGGCCCAACAATGGTTAGACCCTGCTTCTCCCCATTATGATTCTCAGATAGCCTATTTCTACCGCTTAATTTTTAATCGCTACACTACTGCTGACAACTCTTCAGCTCTGTATGAAATTCAAACAAATTTTGATCCTTTTGGTTCAACTGCAGAAAATTGGATAGATTCTGTCAGAGACATTATCTCTTCTTTTGAACAAAAAACTGGATATGAGATTCATCTTGCAGGAGGAGCAACACAGATGGTTGATAGCATCGATAGAGTCTATCAACTTTTCCCAATAATGATTATTGTTACGATTTTTGTTGTATATACTATCATCTCATTTATGTTTAAATCCTTCTTCATTCCTTTGCGTTTGATTCTAACAATTGGTTTAACAATTAGTTGGATTTACGGTCTCGCTGTTTTAGTCTTTGAATTTGGTTATCTGGATTGGTTATTCCCCGCTTTAAGAACTGTATATGCACTTTATTGGTTAACTCCAGTAATGTCTTTTTCTATCTTAATGGGGCTTGGCTTGGATTATGATATCTTTCTACTCTCTAGAATAAGTGAATTTAGGGATAGAGGATATTCGGATAGAGCTTCAATACTACGAGGATTATTTAAAACAGGTCATATCATAACTTTTGCAGGGAT
>CAZEQQ010000464.1:0-2598 GCA_964514425.1 uncultured archaeon | reverse complement strand
GGTTAAAGGACGATGTTCTCCCCCGTGAAGATGATGTAACCCTCTCAGTATATTGCAGACACTTCCTTTATTATTGATTTAGTCAATGGTACACCTGAATCAATTAAGAAAGCTAAAGATTTAGATGATCGTCAGATGTTTGTCAATATCTCTTCAATAAGTGTTACAGAATACCTGTTTGGTATCTATTATCTATTCGGAAACAATACTACTTTTTTACAAAAGAAACTATTGTCAGCAGAAGAAGACTTGGCTCGTTTCCATTGTTTAGAGATAAACTACAGTATCGCTAAATTAGCTGGTCAGATAAATGCAGAGCTTAAGCGAACAGGAAAAATTATTGATTATGGTGATGTTCTTATTGCAGCGACTGCGAAATATTATGATTTAAGGTTAATTACGAGAAATTATAAGCATTTTTCAAGGATTGAAGGGCTTCAAATAGAGACATATTAGTTAAGCAGATATCTCCTAATCAGTCTGGGGTAATTGACTATTCCTCTTCCTCTTCTATTTCTATTAGGTTATACACGGAAGATTTTTTATTGATAAAAAGAAAATTAGACATACCCATAAACTTCTTTGTTATTATTCCTTTTCTATCCAATTTTTCGATGATTCTTGACAAAGTTGCTTTAGATATCTCTGTGCTTTTACTGATATTTACCTGTGTCGAACCAGGTTTTTCCAATATCTCTTGGATGACTAAAAGCTCTTTCTCATTAAAAAATTGCACAATAGCAGAAAGATCATATTTCTTTTTCTGTTGGTTCTCAGTTCTTCCATGTTGAGTTTGAAGATATTTTCTTTTTGCTATCTTTTTTTTCTCCTCAACATATTGGTAGTAAACTAAATATAGACCAAGGCCGATAAAACCTAACATTAAAATTAGAGAAGAAATGAACCAACCATTAACACTTGATAAAACATACACGTTAACTTCACAGACTAAAGGTTCTGCTGTAACATTTGATTGAAATAGAATAGTAGCTTCCAATTTCCCTATTTGTTTTAATTCCAATGTCACAAGGATATTCTTACTCTCTAAAGCATCTATAACAACGCTTTCAGAATGTTCAAGCCAAGTAACATTAGTGGTTATATCGATTTCAATTGGTTGTTCTAATAAATTAAAAATTGTAAAAATTTGGTAAACTTTTTTTGCTGTTTTAGGAATATACCCTATTTTCCATTCAATAGGCGTAATTGTAATGGATTTACCAATATGAGTTGATTTGAAATGAATAAGTAATTCAAAATTACTAATTTGGACAGTATCCCATGTTAACCTTAATCTTTGATCAATAGGAGTAATAGTTTGAGGTTCAGGGTTAGAGGAGTAAAGAATAAGATCTTTGTCAAGATAGACCAAAGCAGAGAAAACTGATGCTTTCTTTGACCAAACAGTATGAAAGTCAAATTCTCTTAATCCTGAAGAGGAATTAATGAAATCAATATAAGAAAGAAAAATTTGGTATCGTTCTCCTGCAGTTAAGACTCTTGACAACTGCAAAATAATACGAGAATAACCTATATCCTCCTCATAAGTATTGGATATGAGTAAATTATTTTTGGTATTATCAATAACAGTAACATTGTTAATATTACCCTTGAGGTAGATAGTGTCTATATATTTACTAGCATTAGAGTTAACTTGAAGATATTCAATAGTTTGATTGACTTTAGCTATGAGATAGTGAATATTAATCAATAAGTCCACTTTAGAAATGGCTGTATCTTCAGATTCTAGTGAAGAAGATAAAGATAAAGGAGATAAAGAAGACGAATAAGAAGGAGTATCGTTATTAGTGGTTTTAGCATTAGATGAAGTAATGATGCATAGTAAAAGTATTGTGAATAATAAAGAAGTTAAAAAGATTTTTTGCTTCTTTTTCTGACATTTGACCATTATAATATAATAAACTATGGGATAGATATTCTTTTCGTAAAAGGAAAAAAAAATACTAAGAGAAAAAGATGAAAAAAAGTAACATTTACTCCTTAATAATCGCCATACCAATAATCATAGATTTCAATGGCAACAACTTCTAAGGATGTATCGTCTATTACCACATAAATTCCCTGATAGGTTTCATAAGAAAAGAAGTCAACATACCAATAGCCATAATAGAAGAAAACATATACTTCGTAATCAGGATGATCTTCTATAAAGTTTTGAACTTCCTCTACTTTAAGGGCTTCTAGCAGCACTTCATCTGCAGAATACTGAGGTGGTGAAGGAAGATATGCAAAATAATCGATGATTTCTTGTGTATTATCATCAATTTCAACAAAAACATATGCTTCCCAATTAACCTCAGAAACGACATAGGCATACCAATATCCAAAACCGTCATAATAAGTATATATCTCTACACTTTCATAAGTTTCATAGAAAAGTGTGACTTCTTCTAACGTTAACACTAAATCTATTACTTCTTGTTCCGACATTTGAGCAGGGATAGATTGCCATTTGTACTCTATTTCTCCTGTGTTATCATCAACATATAATTGTATCCAATTAGAATAATCAAGAGTATAGAATTCAACATACCACAAAGTTTGATCATAATAATCTCCTCCAGGGTAATCTGGTTC
>CAZEQQ010000463.1:0-2617 GCA_964514425.1 uncultured archaeon | reverse complement strand
AAAGACCAACTTTTGTATCACCTTGATCTATCTGCTCTAAGCCCTTTTCGGATAATTCTTTAGCAAATAAACTCATAGCAGAGATAAAACCAGCTAATAAAACAGAATCAGGCCTTGTACCCTTGACTTGAAAACTCATCTCAAAAATTGGTATACCATCTTTAACAAAACATAAGTAACTAAGGGAATCACTCTGAATGATATCATAATCCATCAAACTTAAAGAATCATTATAATCTACATCAAGCGTGTCCCTGAATTCCATAAAAACACCAATTATATGAAGTATAACTAATTGAATCTTTTTGAAATCAAACCAATTTTAATGTTACTATTCTAACACGTATCTGAAAGGATTTTTAAAGAATTACTTGTTCTTGAAACTCTCATTACCCTTTTTGTGTTGCTTGTGCTTATCTAATTCTGTTAAATCGCTCTTATTGCCATAAAAAACAAGTATAAATAAAATAAGTTTTTCCAATCATTATGAAATTAGTTATTACAATATCAGAAAGGTCTAATTCCGATTTTGATTTCAAAGTAATGTTTTTACAATCTAAGGGTTTTACACTAACATCTTTTGTTGCAAGTGGAGATATGTCCTCGAATTACTATTTACATGCTATTTTTATGAAAGATGTTCTAAAAGAGGAAATAAAGGATGATTGTATGGATGAAGGGTGTAAAGATTTAATAAAAAGAGAAAGGAATAAGATTTTGGAAGAAATGAATGAAGTGTTGGAATTAAGAAAAGGGAGTTATAAAAGAATTAGATAATAATCCTGACTGATAAATCAAAATCTATTTTGTGCTTTTTTCTTGTTTATTAGAACAATCACTAAAACAGCTACTAATGTATAAACTATGAAATAATTTGTTTCTTTAGGAGTAGATACTGTTTTATTATTGTTCTCATCTTTGACAGGATCTTCCTCATATTCTTCCCACAAAGCAGCAATATATCCTTGATCTATATCAGATTGAAGTTTATCCCCAAATAAATAGGTGTGATAATCTGTTTTATTCTTGAGATAATATTCAAAATTAGCAGTAGCATATTTCTTTACCAATTTTTGAAAATCTTCTGTGGAAATAGTAGCAGCATTATCCCCTATACCTCCATCTACTCCAGTATATTGATAATGATTCCCTCCTAAAATATCAATAAAGTTTTTTGATATATTACGTAATGAATAATACACTTTTAGAGGGTCATCTTTTGATATTGCATCTTTTGAACCTCTTTGTATCATGCCAGGTACACGTATCTTACTTGCCATTTCTTGTATTTCATGATCTGTTCGATCAGAAAAGAAGCCTGATTTGTTAGCTGGAGCCATAGATACAAAAGTTTTGAATCTGAGATCTGAAGCTAGAGCTAATATTAGTGCACGACCACCCATTGAATAACCTGCACCTCCAATATTATCAAAATCAATTGATGAATATAAAGGATGGAAGACACTAGAGTTTATGGTGACAAGCCAATCGATACAATCAGAATAATCTTGCGCGTGGCGAGTGTGATTACTACTAAATAATCCATCTACAAAATCCATTATAGCCATAACATACCCCCAACTAGCTAAATGCTCGCCTAACCACTTATACTGACTAGGAGAAGAAAGAAACCCTCTGCCAAAAACAATTAAAGGATAAGGACTTTCTTTATCATCAACCGGTGCATTTTTCCCATCAACTATGGCAGGATAATAAATATCAACGAAAATTGTTTTTTTATCACTATCAATAAAGGAAGAACTAGTTATTCCTATGGAATAATTTCCATATTCTTCAACATTATTTAATGAAGTTACCGAGAACACTTTGGGAGAAGAAGAAACACCTTGGATTTGTAGAGGAGAAATGAATATCACAATTAGTAGATAAACTGCAATAATTTTTTCCTTTCTTCTCATACTTAATCTATGAATTACATTTTCATAACAACTAGTCTAGTTTCTTTGATACACCTTGAATTTTCTTTACAACTTTCGGTTATATCTTTCCAATTATTAATTTTCACATTTTTAAAGAGTAGTTGTTACAGGTATTTTACTCATGGTTCATCAATATAAACAGAGAGAAGATAAAACATATTTTCTAGTAAATTATTATTAAATCTATATTCTATACTTGTTTATCCATTATTTAGTTAGCTTTAAATGTTATTGCCATAACATCTAAATTAAGATGAGTTTAGAAGAATTACTTCGAGAATTGCCTGAAGGCGAAAGAGTAAAGTTTAGTTTAATCGGTCAGAGATTTGGTTGGACAGTACAGGAAACAGAAAACAACGTAAGACAATTATTACATCGATTTCCTGATATCGGTAATGTTAACGCCTTCGAACTGGTATTTATCCGCTCACATTCCTCAAAGGAGGAGAAAAACGTCAATAATGAAAATTTTGCATTACAATCCATTTTTAATGGAATGAATACCAATGGAACAGAGCAAAGTTTACATTCATTAATTGAAGGATTAGAACTGCAATTTAATGAATGGCAAGAGCTCTCAAAAATTGAAGATACATTCAAACAAATTCATCTAGCGGAAAATATTATTGCTCAAACAGATAAAATTTTAGCAAAAATACAACAAATAGCTAATCTTA
>CAZEQQ010000462.1:0-2621 GCA_964514425.1 uncultured archaeon | reverse complement strand
TACAATTGGTAGAATATTTTGATTCATTTCAGAAGTGCTCAAATAAATCCAATTGATAAAAACACCAAATTCTAACAAGATAGAAACAACAATATCATTAATCATATCTCTTTCATTTGGTAAGAGTAAGTGACTTTTACCAATAATGGCTAAATCTATATCACTATCGATTCTATCTTTGTTTTGTGCTGTAGAACCAAAAAGAATTACTTCTTGAAAAGAACTAACTAGTAGAACTTTTTCCAAAAATATTGATGGAATTTTTTCTCTAATTGCATAAGAAGTAATCATAAATAGATTAACTCTTTTAACTTTAAATACTTTCATGTAAAAGGCTGAGTATACACGATTTTTTTCATCTGATAACCATTAAAGATTTGTTAAAAAAATCATTCCATTTGTCATAGTATCCTTATATTCGTAAAAATTAACATCCAAAAATTTCAATAACTTCTTCGAAAAATCTTTTAACAATGACGTGATTTCTCTTTTCTTCGTTCATATAATTCTTTTTCAATTTTTTCCCACTCCTCAGAATTTTCCTCAAAAGCTCCTGCAAAATCTTTAATGTCTTGTTTTTCTTTTTTCGCTATTAATCGTAATATTAATTGTGAAAATGATTCACTTTCCTTTTTAAGAGCTTTAAGTTTTTCATAAGCTTCTTGTGTAAGAGAAACGTTTTTTTTTGTCATACATCTACCTTACAATAGATGAACATATACTTATCGTTTTTAAAAAGTCAATTAGTGGAATTATTACTACACTATAATTCTTTGGGAAAATAACTAGACTACTTACACGATTTTCGTATTCCAATATACTAAAATAGAAGTAATAACTAGAATAATTAGTTATGCATAAAATAGAAACAATATCAAAGGATCAAATAACAGAAAAAATAAAATCAAACTTTGCTCTCCTAAATCAACTAGGAGTTATAAAAATCGGTTTATTTGGCTCTATTGTAAGACATGAAGAGACGGTAGAAAGCGATATTGATCTTCTTATTAAATTTGATAAGTCGAAAAAGACATTTTCTAATTATCTAAAGTGCATTTATTTCTTAGAAGAATTGTTGAAAAGAAAAGTTGATTTGGTGACTATTGAATCTTTGAGTCCATTTATTGGCCCTCATATCCTTCAGGAGGTGGAATGGATTGAAGTTTGATCACGAATTGTTAGAACACATTCATGTAGAATGTGATTTTATCATTAAGAACACCAAAAATATTACATTTGAAAAATTTGAAAATGATGAAATATTAAAACGTGCCATAGTAAGAAGTCTTAGTATAATTGGAGAAGCAACGAAAAAAATATCTGCCATCACTAAAAATAAATCGGATACTATTGAATGGAGAGATCTAATGAAAACACGAGATATACTAACACATCAATACTTTGGTATTGATTATGAAATAATTTGGAATATTGTCTCTGTTCATATTCCTGTCCTTCAAAAGAAAATAGTTAAATTACTAGAGAGCACTAAATGAACTCAATTTAGCAATATAATTAAAGTATTACATTTCAAACAAAATAGTTTTACCCAAATAAACTTCTAACCTTTAAAAAAATTGCTCGAACCATTATAAAAAACCCTATTAATAAGATTTACACCTCTTTTCATTTTGTTGCAAAGTTATCCACCTTATTAGAATGAGCCACTTATTAGAAAGTCATCTTAAGACAAGCAAAGGATTCGTTAGATGTTTATAAAATGGAGTCTATTAGAAAAAAGGATTGCATAAATATATAAATGTTCGAGCAATTATAATAGTATGAAGCGTGAATTAGTTGCAATAACGAGTGTTCTTTTTGCCGTTTTACTATTATTACAATTAAGCACAATGCCTGTTTTTTCTGAGTTAAATAACAAAGAATATACCGGCACTTACACTCTTAATACTCTCAACTCTAGTGAACCTATTTCAATTCAATCAGATGACGATTTCCCTAATTTTAGTTCTAGAGGTTCGGGAACTTATGAGGATCCTTATGTTATACAAAATTTAGTTATTTCTTCTACTCATTCAAATGGTATCTCTATAAATGGAACTACTAAACACTTTTTTATCCGCGATAATCATATCTCGGGAGTTGATGGCGTTTCTATAAACTCAATATCACCAGGGACAGCAACTTTGATTAACAACACTATCACTAATTGTAAGTACTATGGTATTAAAATTACAAACTCTCCAAATGTTAGAATTTTTGATAATCTTATTCAGAAGAACTATTTTAGCGGTATATCCATTTCTGGCTCGCCATATTCTATAATAGAACGAAATGGAATTGTTGATAATGGTTATATCTATGATTGTGTAAGATGTCACATTTACCATGGTGGAATTAGAGTTAACTCCTCTCATATCACTATCTCTAATAATACTTTGTTAGGCAACGAAAAGTGGGGTATTATGCTATATGATTCTAATCATACTGTTACTCACAACTTTATAGGGCATTCCAAGCTGAATGGCATTGAAGTTTCTTTGGGTAATAACTCCTTTATTTCTAACAACACAATAGTTCATAACAAAAAACATGGCATCTCTCTCTACCAATCTAGCCATAATACTATCCAATTCAACACTATTGGGAAAAGTAAAAATTAT
>CAZEQQ010000461.1:0-2624 GCA_964514425.1 uncultured archaeon | reverse complement strand
ATTTCTTTGACACTAAATTTTAAGTAGCTCAACTCCAAGGTAGAACTAGAAGTAACAATTAAGACTAAAACTGTTGAAGGTACATCATGTCTTGTTCTTACTGATTATAATCTTCATTTCAACTTGCACTACTTGCCTATAACAACAGTTTATAAAACTTACACTTGTACTATTAATATGCTTTATATTTTATGGAGCTAATAATTCATAATTGATGTGGAGAATTATGGTTACTATCAGTCATGTCAAAAAAAACGTTTTATTTTTCATTTTAATTATTTTAATGCTACTTCCAACACTAATAATTAAGTCCTCTTCATGTTCTTCTTTTAACAATCAGAAGACAGAGTGCATACCATTGTTAAAGGATGAAACTTTTATATTTGGTAACACTATTAAACAAAATACCTATACTTTAAGTTCTTATCAAGTTTCATCTCCTATTTCTATTGATGGCAATAGTGACTTTGTGGCTCAAGCTTCTTCAAATGGATGGAGTGGAAGCGGAACTCAACAAAATCCCTATGTTATCTCCAATCTATTTATTGAAACACAAGGAAACACTGGTATACATATTAAAAACACAAATGTTTACTTCATTATAGAATCAACTATGGTAACTGGTGCTTATAGTATTTCATCATCAGGACAGTGGAGGTATGCATATTATTTTGAAAATGTAGAAAATGGTCATATTTCAAATAACATTGCTATAAATAATAGTGCCCCAGGATTCTATATCTTTCAATCAAACAATATAATTTTACAAGCTAACACAGCTGAAAATTGTATTAATGATTATGATCCAGGTCAAAACTTCTGGTCAGGTTTTCTTATTGGTGATTCTATAAATTGTAAATTAATTGAAAATGCAGCAATAAACAATGATCGAGGTATTACTCTACATGGTGCAAACAATAATGAAATAGAAAGAAATGTAGTTAAAGAAAATTTTATGGGGTTATCTTTATTTGACTTTAGTGGGAATAACATCCTAATTAATAATTTTGCTACTAAAAATTTCCGTGGTTTTCATATTGGTTTTGGATGTCAAGAGAATACATTAGATAATAACCTAGCAACTCAAAACGATGAAGAGGGATTTACTCTTAACTGGGCTTCAAAAAATACCTTAAGAAACAATCTAGCATTAAATAACAAAAATAATGGATTTTCTTTATTACATAGTTGTAATGAAAATTTATTTAACAACAATACTTCTGCTAGTAATGTTAATAGAGGATATTATCTTTTATCTGAATCTACTGATAACACATTTACTAATAATGCAATATGCAATAATGGTGGGCATGGGGCGTATTTGGATAATTCGAATTCGAACCATTTTTACTCCAACAGTTTTAGAAATAATGTTGTCCAAGCCTACTCAAATGCACAATCTTCAACCAATGCTTGGGATAATAGTGCTTATGGGAATTATTGGGATGATTACACTGGTGTAGATAACAATAATGATGGAATAGGAGATACACCCTATTATATTACTGGCGATGGAAATAATAAAGATAATTATCCCATCATGAATGATCCCAACACATACAAGCCAACACCACCACATAATATCAATGGATATATTGAAGAAGATAGTGTATTCATAGACTGGTCTCCTCCTGCTTCTAACGGAGGAAAAGAAATTTTACAGTACAGAGTTTATAGAACTATTACTAGTGGCGTAAATTATGTCTTTTTAGGCTCAAGCCCTATAACTACTTATAAAGACGACACAGTAGAATTAGGTAATACCTACTATTATATGATAAGAGCAGTGAATGTTAAAGGTGAGAGTGCAAATTCAGAAGAGTTCGCAATAGCTCTTATTGATGATTTGCCGCCAACTATATCAGATGTCCAATTAAACCCGAATCCTCCAAATAATGATGATCTTATTTTAGTATCTGCTAATGTTACTGATAATGTTGCAGTTCAAAGTGTTGTGCTTTATTATCGCATCAACGGTGGTACTTGGGAAACAACTTTGATGGACGTCACAGGAAATAACTATAGTGCGACTATTGGTCCCTTTGCTGCTGAAAGCGTCATAGAGTATTATGTTTACGCTTTAGATACTAGTAGTAATAGTGCTCAAAGTTCTATACTAACTATTACTATTCACAACACTCAAAAACCAGTTATCACCAACATTCAATATTCTCCTTCCAATCCTGATCAAGATGAAGAATTCATAATTGGTGCAACAATTACTAGTAACATTTCTACTCAAATTGTTCTTCTTTATTATCGAATAAATCAAGGAAATTGGAACAATTTAGCAATGAATAATACAGGTGACAATTACAGTGTAACTATTGGTCCCTTTGCTGCTGAAAGCGTCATAGAGCATTATATTTATGCTATAGATACTGATAGTAATAGTGCTCAAAGTTCTATACTGACTATTACTATTCAAGACACTGAAGCACCTGCTATCACTAACATTCAATATTCTCCTTCTGAACTGGACCAAGATGAACGAATAACTGTGTCAGCTACAATTATCGATAATGTTGGTGTTGAAAGTGTTGTGCTTTATTATCGCATCAACGGTGGTACTTGGGAAACAGTTTTAATGAATGTCACAGGAAATACTTATAGTGCGACTATTG
>CAZEQQ010000460.1:0-2624 GCA_964514425.1 uncultured archaeon | reverse complement strand
CATTGCTTCACATACAGTTTTTTTTGTGTGTCCACAATACAGGGTACATTTTAAAATACCCTTCTGTTTTTATTAATTAATTTTTAAACTATTATAATTTTAGACATAAAGGTTAGAATCTTTAATTCCGTTCTCGCCATTTAAGCCTTCATTCCCATTCTTACCTTCAACAAAAATATAATTCACATCCCCCAAGCTACTAACATCAAATCCTAACACTCCATCAGAACCCATGTTTCCGCCATATCCTTTACTACCACTTCTTCCACCAGAATAACCACCAAAGATTCCAGAGATATCAGAATGTCCACCAGAACCTCCGTTTCCTCCTGTTCCTCCATTTCCAGTTGTAAATGTTATGTTTCTACAATTAATACTAATAGCATCAGCAACAACTATTACTCCTCCATTACCGCCTTTGCCTCCATTTCCACCATCTCCAGCTGAAGTTGAATTATTGTTTGAACCTCCAAACTCACCATCTCCACCATTACCTCCATTACTACCAAAACCAGAAATCAGTTCTACTTGAAGAAAATCACTGTTGATTATCAAATCTGATGTAATAATCGCAGAACCACCATTTAATCCAATATGTCCATCTCCACCATCTCGACCATTCTTTTCACTTCCAGCCGGATTTACAGATCTATTATATGAAACTCCATTAGATGCAACTCCACCATTACCTCCAACCAATTTCAATTTTCCGGCCATTACAATTTCTAAATAATGTGTATTAACAGCATGTAGACCATGATTATCAGTGATACCACTTCCACCATAAACTGTTAGATTACCATCACCAAGGATTGTTAATTGATCAGCATTAATTCCATCAAATCCAGTAGGAGCAATAATTTCAACATCCCCGACAATTTCTAGATTTACCATAGCAAAATTATCGCTTAATAATGGATAAGAATTATTTCCTGAAAATGATATAGTTTCTAAAATGATATTAATTGGGTTAGCATAATTCCTATGAGCAATGACAATCGATAAATTCTGTATCATCAAATCTCTGGTTAAATCATATGGTCCTCGAATAACTAACCTATCAATATTCTCAGGTATTACTATTGTACGAGATGCATTTGTCCGAGAATTCTTTAAATCATGAAAATCTGCCATTGCGCTAAAATCTAATATAAGTTCATCTAATTGATTAATATTTCTAGATGCTAACAACTCATCATAATTACTCCAATCATATAATCTTAATGGCTTATATTTGACATGTTTTACATCATATTCATTACTAGTTTGTATTTTAGCAAAAGATCCATCTAAATGTCTAAATTTATATGAAATAGGTAATCCAGCTGATTCTCTAACATCATAATCACCAAAAAACTCTTCGCCAAACGAGAAGTTTTCAACACTGCTTAGTGCTGCTTGATAAGCATTCTCGGTACTACCTCCATAGATAAACACACTGATGCTTGTCTGAGAATCAGAAGCGAAACTTCGAATACTATTACTAAAATCAACAGAAGTTAATTTTAAAGGAGAAGATCCAGGATTTTCACTCATTTTTCCCCAACCAGCTCTCAACTGATTTTCAATTTCTGTCGCAGAGTAATTACTCTGAATAGAAATCAAGGCAATTCTCCCATATGAAACCGATGAAACATAAGTCGGAATCACTTCAGGAGAAATAGCATTTTCTAAATCTTCATTTTTAACATCCTCAGAGAAAAACCCATATTGTGAATTAGGTAAATCAACATCAACTGTATAATATACTTGTTTGATAGTAACCAGTAGATTTGTTTGTTTATTTACCTTATCTAACTCAAAATTATTAGAGATATGAAACTTTGATTTTTGAACTCCCACACCTATTTTCATATTAAACTCATCACTACTATTAATCTCAGAGAACTCAATTGAAAGATTAGCAGCAAGATTTGAATCATCAACTAAATTCCTATTAATCAAAGTTGATATACCATTTCTTATTGTACTCAACTTTGGTTCATCTACCGTAATTGATAACTGTCCTGACACAGAAGAGATTGCCCCCTCCATATTAAGAGACATTGTTAATGGTGCTCTATCAATTTGTATAGGATTCATTGTATTGAAGTCAACCAATGCACCAGGATAGTATATATCATTATTCATACCAAAGCTTAAAAGCTCATCGTAAGAACTACTAGCTGTGACACGTTCATAAGTTACTTCATAGTCTTCGTTATAATTTATGTCATAACCTTTTTCTAACACCTCATCTTCGGTTAATTTTCTACTTGATTCATACTTAAAACTCGAATCTAAATCTGCTTGGTTTAAACTTGAGAACTCTACATTTAAATCTTTTGATATCAAACCACATGACCCTAAAAACAAACTAAGAATAACAACCAATAACACTAAAATTTTCTTCATGATTCCCTCCATATAAAGTAAAACTAGCTTAAAATATGATTATTTCTATAACTCATTAAGAGTAATTATATCATAGACAATCTATTTTTTTCTTCATTTTTTTAACATTTTCTGTCTCTTTGAGAGTATATAATATTTTGTGTAAATAGAATTTTTTAGGAAAATTTTAAGTAAAGCAAACAAAAAGAGAAACCCTTCATGTATAATAAGTTTTGGACAAACAAAAAACA
>CAZEQQ010000459.1:0-2625 GCA_964514425.1 uncultured archaeon | reverse complement strand
TGCTTATCTTTCTGCATTATTTCTGTAAGAGTTTTTTGCTGAACTTTTGATTTTTTAGTTTCAACTTTTTCTACTTCCTTTTTTACGGATAAGTTAGTCTTAATCTTCTTAATTGTGTTATGTGGTAACTTTGTTTTACCACTTATTAGTGCAGATGGATAAAGAATAAAGTCTTTAATTGTTAATAGTCCAGCTTGTTTTAATAGATTTATTTGCTTAACTTCAATATTCAATCTCTCTATTTTGTTATCAACTAAAAGCAAGAAACTTTTGACACTTTCATTTTTTAGTAATTTAGAATTCTTTAAGTTATAAGGAGGAAGTATTAGTTCTTGGAGAGTTGATATTTGTATAGTATTTAATTCTTTTAATAAGTCCTCACTACACCCTAAAATGTCCTTAGAAAGTTTTGTTAAATCTGATAATCCATACTTAATAGATTGATTAGACAGTGTTGTCAAAAATGTTTTAACTTGAATATCAGGGATACCACTAATCTCTGTAACTGTGCTTGGAGATAAAGAATAAATGTCTTTTAAGGTATAAATATTTTTCTTATATAATTTTTGAATACTTTCTGGATACTCTCTAACAAGATCTTGTAGTGCAAAAATAGGTGTATTTAGTAAAGATAGTATAGGTTTAAGATTATTTACGGTCAATTTTGTTTTTTGCGCTAATTCATCTTCTCCTAATTCTAAGTGAGCTAGGGTAGTATAACCTGATTCAATCAGAACCTTTACTTTGTTCTCATCAATAATGTTGATTTTTGATAGTGCATAAGAGTCTTTTTCTAACTTTTCATCTATTGCTCCATAGTTAATAGAAGGAATGAGTTCCAGTAACTGTGCATTCTGTTCTTCTGTTAATTGTTCTAAAAACTCTACTAAACTTTTAGGTAAGATAAAGTCGAAAACTTGATTGATATTTGCCTTTTTGAAAGTTTTTAATAAAGAAGGTTTGTCAATCAAAAAATCCAATGGTGTGTTGAGAACAGCAAGTATTTTTGATTTAACGTTAACTGGTTCGAAATTCTCTGGATTAGTGTACAAGGTAAGTAATTGTCCTATACAGTATATATTGTTTTTCTCCAAAACCTTCATTATCTCAGGATTATCAATGAAATTTTCCAATCTCTTTTTCTCTTCATCTTTTAACACATTAACCTCATCAAGATTTATTGCTTCTAAGATTTTTGCACAAAATACTTCTTTTTCTCTATTGGCATAACAATATCTTGTAAGATCGTAAAGTGATTCTAAGTGATTCTTGGAACATTTTTCAAGTGCTTGTTTGGATGTAATTATATCTGGGATCAATAGAAGGGATGTATTTGTAAAATCTTTTATTTTATTTATCACTCTCACAATCTTTTGATCTTCTGTTTGTGTTTGTAATCCAAAAACTAAAGATTCTTCTACTGAAACAAGATTGTTTTTCTCAAATAAAGCTAATTCGGTCTTATTTTTGAGTAACAGCTCTAAAGGAATGAATTCCTTTTCAGTTTTTTCTAACTCTAAAATTGATAAATTATTGAGATTTCTTAATAACAGTTTATTAATATTGAGTGATTTTATTTTTCTTTCATGTAATAGATAAAAGTCTTTTATTGAAGGATAGGGCAACTTAGCAACATCTTCAATAAACTCTCTTTTTGCACCCAAGAGTAATATAGGTGACCTTGAAAGGAGAGAAATCATTTTAATTAATTCGTTTTTCTCTTCATCATCACATTTTTGTAAGATGTAGTTATACATTTTCTTATCAGTAATATTGTAATAAATAATGGCCTCTGTAGTATAGTTAAGGTTCTTAATTTTATTAGAAAGCGTATCTATTCCTGTTCCTTTGGAAAAGACATATTTATTTAGTGATTCTATTTTTTCTTGTTCATCTTGACTGATTTTCATTGACGATAAGTGTGAGGGTAACACAAATAGTTCAAAGGAGGTAATATCAGAAGAGAAATCTTCAAAAATATTGAGATTTAATTGTCTTACTTTTTCAATTTGTATCCTAATTTCCTCATCTATTCCTTCTTTAGGTAAATCTTGTAAGAAGAAATCAAAATAATTTTTGATACCAATATCTTTAATTTTTTCTACTGTTTTTGATATTATAAATTTGTTTTCTCTTAATGCAACTGCTTTTAAAATATCATTTTCTGTCATTTGGCGTTTAATGTCTTCTATTACTTCTTGCTCCATTTTTAATTCCATTGCTTGAGAAAATGCAGGGGAGACTAAGAATGATTCGATTGTAGGATAGAGGAAGCACAGTTTTTTCCATTCTTCAAGATTAATGTTTTTTAGTGTAATAAGACGTATATCTCCGTCGAAATTCTTGGTTGCTTTTTTCCTTAATGGACTAGTAAAGGGATCTATGCCACTCTTAAACGCATATAGCATATGCTCTAACAATTGATACTCTTTCAGCAGTTCTTTTTGTGTCTCTTTATCTATTAAACCAATATCTTGTATCTTTGTACGAGTAACTGACTTTTCTTTGATAGTTTTATAGGAGAGAGATGCTTTAAGTTCTTTTACATCAAACCCTTTCATTATTTCAAAAGATGGTTGTAGATATTCTAACGGTTTTAATAGTATATCTCCTATTGTTTCAATA
>CAZEQQ010000458.1:0-2638 GCA_964514425.1 uncultured archaeon | reverse complement strand
GGGATGCTAAGAGCTATAGGATTCAAAAAGGGTCAAATCATCCAATCAATAATGCTAGAACTACTCATCCTAGCTGGATTAGGGCTATTTATGGGTCTATTTAATGGTATATTACTTGGAATAGCATTTGCAAGGCTGTATGATTGGCGGGTAATAATACCACCTTTACGGTTACTGCTTTATTCAGGAATAATGATAGGAATAGCACTGGTTTCATCAATAATACCAGGAATTAGAGCGAGTAGAATTACGCCTGCAGAAGCATTGAGGTATGTTGGGTGATTATGGTGAAAGAAGAAGTAATTGTCAAAACAGAAAATTTGCATAAGATTTATGCTCAAGGCACAGAAATGCAAGTACATGCTTTAAAGGGGGTAAATCTTGAGATTAAAAAAGGAGAAATAGTTGCAATAATGGGACCTTCGGGTTGTGGAAAGACAACATTACTAAATCTCTTAGGGGGAATAGACTTTCCGACAGAAGGTAAAATAGAGATTAGTGGTAAAGATATTAGTACCATCAATGACGAAGAAATGACACAGTTTAGGCTAAAAAACATTGGGTATATTTTCCAATTGTTTAATCTTTTTGACTTTCTTACTGCATTAGAGAATACTATTATACCGTTGCTTTTGACCGATATAGAAAGATTTGAAGCTGAAGAAGAAGGAAAAATGATGCTGAGACAAATGGCTATGGGAGATAAACTTTATCATTTGCCCAATGAATTATCAGGAGGCGAACAACAACGTGTAGCTATTTCTAGAGCTTTACTCATGAACCCAGCGATAATTTTAGGAGATGAGCCGACAGGAGATCTTGATAAAGAAACTGCCACTGATATAATGTATCTTTTTAGAGCAATTAATGAGAGTTTCAAACAAACATTCATTGTTGTGACTCACTCTGAATATATTGCTACTTTTTGTGATCGCACAATTAGAATGTTAGATGGATCAATAGTTGATGATGGACTAGGTGATAAAAAATGAGTATTATTGATGAAACACTGATAGAAAGATGTGAAGATGATGTTTGTTTTACTGCGGGAGTAATTATTGATAAACTCGACAGTGAAATGCTAAATAAGTTCATCAAAATAATGAAGAAATATTTTGTTAAAAAACTTAAAACAAAACATTTTAGTTATGCTGAAGTCAATACTTTCCTTTTCTTTAATAGTACTTTTCCCTATAAATTTGTCAATACAGCAGAAAAAAGAAAACGGGTAGAAGAAAAAGTTGTGAGCATCATTGGTTCTTATGCTGAAATGGAATTTAATAAATTTAGTAAGAAAATAAGGAAAAACATTCAAATTCAAGATATCACGAAAATCATCACTCAACTTATCAACTCATCCCAAGCTTTTGACAAAGATAAATTGCTAGAGATTTTAGAATCGAAATCAGAGAGTATAAGGGACAGAACAATAAAACAAGTAAGTAATGTTGTTAATAACACCTACATCATTGTTTGGGATTTTTATGGTGAGGAAGAAGATATTATTGTTACACCAGATATAGTCTTAGTCAGACCTATTAAAACCACTAAATTGCCTCTAAAAGCCATATTAGATAAGTTTACTCCTATTCAGTTCGCTCTCCATTGGTTAATTAATCTAACTTTTATCATAGATTCAGCAGAATATGCAATTGATAGTCTCAAGATGTTTCTATCCAATAAAAAGAATCTAGAAGAAATGACAAAAAGTATGAATGATAAACTATGGAAAACATTGAGAGTAGTTTTTGGCCTACTTTCATCAACACAACAAATTTTACTAGATCTCCTTAAACAAATGAGAAAAATAAAATCGTTAAGTTTAGAATGCAAAATCAAAGCTGAAGAATTAGATTTTCCAGAGTTATTGAGTTATATAGAACACATAAATATCGTTTCTGCAGCAAATGAATTTCTAGAAAAGATAGAAAACTTACAGAAACAAGTAAAAAGTGCAGATAAAACATTATTAGAGTTCATTAATCGGTTTAGAGATCTAAAAACTTTTATGATAGATGATGTTACAACAACAGTAAATGTCTTCTCATATGTTTTATCTGAAATAAAGATACTAGACTTTTTCGCTACTAGATTTAATGACATATCTTCATATCAAGCCATTCCTCAGCATATTGCTGAAGAAGAAATGAAAGAGTTAGATATTGATGATAGCATCATTCTAAAAGGTGTTTCAATTTTCAAAAATTATCAGTTATATGGTTCTACAGTTTATGCTTTAAGAGGGTTAGATTTTGAGATAAAAAGTGGAGAAATGGTAGCAGTTGTAGGTCCATCAGGGTCAGGTAAAACAACACTGCTTAATATTCTAGCAGGATTAGATACAGCAGATAGAGGAGCTTCTTTTATCTTTTCTAAGAATATGCAAAAAATGTCCGATAATATGATTTCTATGATTAGAAGAGAGAGAATTGGGTTCATTTTTCAATATTACAACCTTATTCCTCAATTAACAGTACTAGAAAATGTTATGCTCCCAGGGATCATGGTAAAAAGACCAAAAACCGAAGTTGAAAAAGAAGCATTAGAGTTACTAAAGCTAGTAGGTTTAGAGAATTTTGTTAGTCAATTCCCAGTAAAACTATCTGGTGGTCAAATGCAAAGAGTAACAATAGCCAGA
>CAZEQQ010000457.1:0-2639 GCA_964514425.1 uncultured archaeon | reverse complement strand
GATAGAATATTATATATACTTTTTTATAATTTTATGAAAAGATTCTCTTTAAAGCTTCGCTAAACATTCTTGTTTTTCTTTAATCCCTGTAAGGTTATACTGTTTCCACTTAGGTTCAAATTCGCATATTAGTTCAATTTTTCCAATATAGTTTAATGCATCATCCAAGAACGGTCTAGTTATATTTTTAATAACATTTTTTGTAAACCCTGTTTTCGTTTTTTTGGTTTCAAAATATTTTCGACGTATTTTTCGCTCAAAATTTGCGATTTCATCATTTGTAAAAATAGATTGATATTTTTGTTTAATGTTCTCAATAACCTTTTCATATTTCTTCTGTGAAAACTCACTTTCTAGAACATCTATTGACTTTTTAACATCCTCTACATTTATGAGTTCATTGCTTTTTAAGCGATATATTAGGGAGACAATAACTCTATAAGTTTCAAAGAGCTCTTCGTGATATAGTTTAAGTCTCAACTCTGTATATCTTTGGATACTGTTTTCATAAAAACTATCCATAAAATCTATTTCTTGTGTTTTAACCATTTTTAACCTCTTTTATTTTTTGTTCTAGTATTTCAACAATTTCAATAGGATTAAGTTTTCTAGATTTGTTATCTTCAACAATTTGCACAATATAATTACCTCTAGATTGATAGAGAGAGAGGTATTTTTTGAAATTTTCATTTTTTATTTTATAGCTTTTCGCAATAAATTTTATTAGTGAACCAATAAAAGGATGACCAAGAGTAAGATATTTGCTTTTTCCGGGGAGAAATGTGCCTTTATACCACTTGTCCTCTGCTAATTGAAAATTAGCTGGTGTTTCGAATTCCAATATATTATTTTCTTCAGTTATAGTGATATTAAGAATTTTACAGGATATAATTATGAACTCTTTTAAATTCTTTTCAAATCGTTCATAAATTTTATCTTCACTTCTTTTAAAGGCTTTTAAACCGCCTAGTATCTCCATCATTTTTGAATGTTGACTTCTTTTCGTCTCAAGCTCTTTAATTGTCGAACTTAAAATAGATCCAGTATTTTTTTTGCTCTGAACAGCCTCTTCTATTTTGGCACTTACAATTGTTTGACCTATCCCCATGTATGTGCTTTTTAAATAATTTCTATCAAGAAGTCGTTTATACATCTCTCTTTCTATTGACCATTGCTCATTATACCAAAGATAATAAACATCAATTGGTACATCAGGATCATGTCCAAGTCTATTAACACGTCCAATTCTTTGTTCCAGTTTTGCAGGGTTCCAAGGAACATCTAGATTTATGATAATAGATGCTGCTTGAAGATTAAAACCTTCTGATGCAGCGTCAGAACACAAAATCAGCGTAAATGTGCCTTCATCTAAGCCACTAACTATCTGTGATTTGGTAACTTCAATGGGTTCGAAATTTTTCTGATAACTAAAAGATCCTTTGCCAGTAAACATTGCAATTTTAGAAGGATTGATTTTTCTTCTTTCTTTTATTTTGGTAAATAAATGATTTATCGTATCAATATATCTAGAAAAAACTAAAACTTTGTTTCCTTGCTCCATTTGTGAATCAATTTCTTCTAATACAACAGTAATTTTTGGATCGTCTATCTTTTCTTTTTCTAAACAGTTCATACCTTTTAATATTTCATCTATTTTGCACACTTCAAACCTTATCTGATCTAATGAGGTACTATCTTCATACTCATGAATTTCTTCATGGATTTGATCTAATAAGTTTTCATAAGTTTCTGATATCTTAAACTCCTCAATGTCTAGATCCATTTCTATTTCTTCATCTAGCATCTCTTGATACTCAGAATCAGAAACCCATAGCATTGATTTTTCTGCTTCTTGTATAATTGTTTGTAATTTTTGTTTTCTTCTTTTCAATGATTGCTCGAAAGAGTAAAAACTACTGCAAAAACGTTGCTTAAATGTTGACTTTATAAAGCCTACTATAGATTTGTTGGTAAAGTTTAGAGATAAAGGCATAATATTAACGAGATAGTCTGAAATCTTACTTCTCAATTCACCTATTCGTTTATCGGCTTTTTCAGATACATTTATATCATAATATCTAGGTTTTGGAAAATTGTAAAAATCATCAAAAATTGCTTCTAATCCTTCTCGAGTATTTCTTAAAATATACCAATGAACAGGTCCAAGTAGTGCTAACATGCTAGAACTTAATTTTCTAAAATTTTTACATTGCATTAGTAACTTGAAAACTTTATCTGCATCTTTTTCTAAGAATAGACTAGTTAAAAGTGTTTCTATATGCTTTTTTTCAAAGTTATCCTCTAAAAATGTTTTAACTATATTTTGATCAACGTAGCTTTCTGCAATATCTATGACACTTGATAGTGATTCAAGTATATCTTGATAATTCAAAAACTCATACTTTGAAATCTTTTCATAGTAACTTTTAAAGCATTCATAGTTTCCCCAAAAATTTCCACCTAAGCCCAAAATTCTTAAAATTCCAAAAAGTTCAACTGAATCAAGTTGCACAGGCGTAGCTGTTACTAACAGAACATTTGGCGTTCTAATTGAAAGTTCGCTAAATAGAGAGTATAACATATTTTCTTTTATAGTGTTATTTTTGTTTATAGAAATTTTTGCTGCATGAGCTTCATCT
>CAZEQQ010000456.1:0-2640 GCA_964514425.1 uncultured archaeon | reverse complement strand
AATCCTTGACTGATATGAGAACAATGAAAGATTTTTAAAAAAAGTCATCCCATAAATAAATCCTCAAGACAATAATCCGTCTTTTTTTCCAAATAGTTGTAAACTGAAAGATAAGAGACACTTTTTACAAATCAAAAAGTCAAAATAGAAAGAATTTAATAAAGGTGAATCGTAATAATGTTAATTTAAGATTGACTTTGTAAGAGAAAGATATTTTATGTATTCCCCATTCTCAAAAAACCATAAGAAAGCTTTTGAATCAGAATTAGTTCAAAATATTGTAAAAGAAATAGTAAAAGAGGATGAAGCCAGACTTTATCATTTTAGCTTAAAATGTCTTGCTTTAGACAGTGAAAACATTATTGATGAGGCTCAAAAATTATTATTTATTGATATTGCTGAAAAAAATGGTGATATCGAAAAAATCCTCAGATATACTGAGGGACCTAAACTCATTGAAGATTTTTATTATAGATCTTACGTATTTGCTAAAAAAGGAATGTATAGTAAGATTAATAGTTTAAAGATTAACTTTGAAGAAAAATTCCAAAAAAGTTTAAGTCTTCCTCGTAACATAATCGTTTTAGCTTCTATCAATATGTTTCTTGCAGAGCAAGAAGATAATAAGGAATTAAGTAAAACAAATTTTGAGGAGATATTAGCAGTAATAATAACTCATAAAGATGAAGTTAATAATTTACTTTTTCTTTCTAATCTTTTAGTTTATGGCATAAAACTTTATATCTCTGCTAAAGATAGTGAAAAAGCTGAAAACCTTACTAAACAATTGTTGAATAGAGCGATGGAAGATGGTGATCAGTATTCCCAAGTAAGAGCATTAAATTTCTTAACAGAGATCAATATAAATAAAGGGGAATTTAAAAAAGCAGGAAAATATTTACAAACAATTTTTCTCCCTTTAGGAGATATTAGTACTATTTCAGAACGCGAACATATGCTCTGTAACGCTACTAAACTTGAGATTGCAAAAGGAGAAATGGACAAAGTTATTAAATTATTACAACAAAGATACTTAATTGCGGAAAAAGAATCTAAACACAAGATAATTATCGGGACAGAGTTAGCAGAGGCTTTTCTAAACGTTGGAAAGGTCGAAGAAGCAGACACAACTATAGCAGAAGTATTATCTATCAATCATAATAAAGGCTATAATATAGTTGAACCATTCATTACTTTATCACTAATTGAAATGGAAAAGAAGAATTTCGAAGAAGCAACTAGATTAATTGAAAAAATAGAAAAGAGTAAAAAAGAAAAACCTTGTTATGATGCAGATCTCTTTTACTTGAAAGCTTTAGTTGCAGCTCAACAAGGTAAGTTAGAAGATTCAAAACAGTTTGTTAAAAAAGCTATTTTCACTTCTTCATCTACCTTAAATTATGAAGTATTAATGAAATCTCTTTTGCTTGATATAAAAGTACAATTAGATTTATTAAAAACAAAGAAAGAAAAGGAGGAAATTGAAAATCTTTTGGATAAAGTATCAAAAGTATATTATTTCTCCAAAGAACAATTTATCCCTAAATTATCGGTAGATATGACTATATTACGATCTTTAATTTTTATTTCAAACGGAAAAAAAGAATTAGCTACTGAAGAATTGCAAAGAGCTAATAAATTGTCTTCAAAGTTCCATTATTTAGATAAAATTAAACTAATTTCTGAATTTTTAGAGCTTGTAGAAGATAGTGACAAACATACTGATATTGAAACTGCTTTAGAGTTTTTACAAGATAACATTGATGTTATAGAAGAGATACTTACAACCTACAATAAACTAAAATTCCTAAAAACACCTAAAATTGTGGATAATACATTAAAAAGTTTAGGTATCATTGACTTAAATACGAAAGAATTATCTTATTCTCATAATTTTGAAGTCAATGAAGATGAAAACCAGAAATTCCAAGAATCACTACAAAAGGTATCAACTAGAGTTCTTGACGAAATTGACAGTAGTCTTCTTGCTTCTGACTACAGAGAGGGCTTAATTGGCTTAATAACTAGAACGGAAGATAAAGTTATCATTAGTTTAACTGATATTTACACTTACACTTTAAAGTCTAAAGTAGAACAGTTCTCTCAAGAATTAAACTCTGAAAGTCAGCAGCCCTTGAACCCTGATTCTTTAAACAAATTAGTAAAAGAACATTTCCATTACAAGTAGATTAAAAGTAACAACCATGAATTTTGTCTTTTTTTCTTAATTTATTTAATCTTTTACTTCTTTTTCCACAATTAAACTCGTTAGTACTTAACAAATGTTTATTAACTTCTAGTGAGGTACTTACTTTAATGATTCAAGCTGTATATGTCATTTCTCCTTCAGGTATCCCTATTTGTTATGTTGATGTTAACGAAAAAGAAGATAAAATTAAAGAAACTACTTTATTCGCAGGGATAATTTCGGCTGTTGATATAGCGATGAAAGAAATTGAGGGAGGAAATGTAAAACTTGTTGAAACAGGAAAAAATAACATTTTTGTTGATGTTAAAGAGAAGTTTGTTTTAGCTATAGTATGCGAGAAGAATATGAACATAGATAAAGAAGATCTTGAGAAAGTTTCAACAAAGATAGGGGCAAATATTGAGAAAGAGAGTATATTTTTTTCGGAATAT
>CAZEQQ010000455.1:0-2647 GCA_964514425.1 uncultured archaeon | reverse complement strand
TACATTGATTACTCTAAATTAAAAACGCCTAAAGATGAAGATAAACTTTTGGAAATTATCTCTGAAGTCAAAAAGTTAGCCGGAACTTTGGATGAAAAAATACTTTTTATGACTAACACTGAAGGTGGAAGCGCTAATACTACTGTTATGGGCGCTTTAAAAGATTTAGCGAAGTATTGTCAAGAACGAGGTATTGTGGAGAAAGAATGTGTTGTGGGTATTGAAGGGTTAAAAAAAGTTTTATTGGCAGCTGTTAACCTATTTGCAAAGGCAAAATTAGAGTCATTTAATACTTTAGAAGAAGCAAAAGAATGGTTAACAAGCTAGTAGTGGTAATATAATATTTGACAAATAATTCCTATTTTTGTCTTTGACTTTTTCCTGCAGACTTCTTTATGTAATTTGATGCTTCATCTAAAAATTATTAAATACAACTAATTTTTAACGCCAATGCAACTGTGGGAAACAATTTTGTTAAGTTTAGTGTTAGTAATAGATTCTTTTACAATTGCTGTTTCCTTTGGTTTAGTAGAAAGAAAAATAACATTCATGAAAAATATGAATATCATAGGACTTACTTGTGCAGTTGGACAAGCAATCTTCATAACAGTTGGATGGGGATTAGGTCGATACATCTCACAATTTTTAGCAAATTTAGCCCCTTGGATAGGATTTATCCTGTTGGCAGGATTAAGCATTTACCTTATTGTAGATGCTATAAAGAAACGTGATAGTTCTACGCTATTTTATAAAGAAATAAACTTGAAGATTCTTCTTTTTTTGGTTTTTGCAACAAGTTTTGATGTTTTATCTGTCGGTTTAACATTAGGACTGATGCAACAGAATATAGTAGTGCTTTTAATATTTCTTCTCATTTTCACCTATCTTTCTGCTTTTGCAGGGGGTTACAGTGGCTTTAAAGTAGGAGAAAAGATTGGTGTATATAAAGGACAGATCGTTGGGGGAGTATTATTGTTTTTATTAGGAATAAGCTTACTTTTCCAAAATATTTAAGACAAAATCCCTTCTATTATCTTTTTTCTTTATTTCTAATGTTCAAGAGCTGTTGATTCAATATGATATGAGAAAGAAAAGATTAAAATAAAGTAATAACCATAAAAATTGAATGAAAAGTGATTTAATAACCAAAGAAGATTTTTTACAAAAAATAGATCGAGCATATGAAGAAATGAAAGAGAAATATGGCTCTAAAACCATAAATAAAATTGAGACAAGTTATTACTCAAAATTACCCAAAGAGGATAAGGACTTACTTGAACTCTTTGATTATTTTGTTTCAAATGGAGAATGGAGAGCGTTTTGGTTAGTGACAAAGTGGATAAAGAAAAGAAGTTTCTATGAGCTAGAATATATGAGCACTTATGAAAAGTGGTTGGACACTCATATTGATAGCTGGGGAAAGTGTGATGCTTTCTGCTATAGAGTGTTAAATCCAATGATCGAGAAATATCCTCAATTATATGAAAAGGTACAGTTATGGACAGAATCACCTCAAACGTATATAAGACGTGCAGCAGCAGTGAGTTTGCTAAAATCTACACAAAGTTTTGAAGTTAATTATCCTTTGGATAAGGTTTTATTTGTCGTAGAACAATTGAGAAATGACAAAGAAGAACATGTACAAAAGGGAGTGGGATGGTTGCTAAAATATGCCTATCTTTCTTATCCTGAAGAAATTTATTCATATCTTGAAAAAAATGTGAAAGTTCTACCTCGCATAATTTTCAGATATGCCTTAGAAAAAATGCCAAAAAAAGAGAAAATGAAATTGATGGCACTCTAAGATAAACAGGGTATTTCAAGAATTAACTGAAATTATGGTAAATACGACAACAATACTATAAAAATGAAATTCGTTTTCCAATGAATTAACGAAATAATGGGAATAATTAGTGAAAGAAAAAAAGTAAAAAAAGAATAAGAACAGAGTTAAATTGCTATTTTCTTGCGTTTAATGAGTTTAAGAACAATTGTAGCTATACCCATTAGTATTAAAACTCCAATAAAGGTTCCTACCCCAATTAGAACATAAAAGATGGTTAGGTTTACTCCAAAAAATTTAGAATTAAAAATAGTGATAGTAAATGTTTCACTTATACCAACATTACCAGCTATGTCTTCAGCTTGAACATAATATTGGATAATATTACCCGCAGAAAAAGGACCAATAGACGTTGTGTAAACGTGAACTCCTTTAACCATTGTAATGTTATTCCAAATACCATCTTCATTTATGCGATAAATCAAGATAACAGAAATAACTTCTACATTATCAGTGACATTAGCTATAAAATCTATTTTATCGCGTTCTGTAACTGTTTCGGTATGACCAATATCGTGAATAACTGGTGCTTGAGTGTCTCCTTCTCCTTCCTTTGTTGATCCTATAAAAAAATCAGTGATATCTTTATTTGTTAATCCATCTACCTTAACATCTGTTTGTAAAAAAATTAGTGATGAAAGCACTATTAATGCCACAAGCATTGAATTTTGTTTTTTTCTGTCTAAGTTCATATGTATCAATATATCATTATAGTGATATTATTATTAAACTTTTCCATTTAAAAAGTTGAAAATAGAAAAATAAAAGAAAAGGTAGGATTTAGTTTAAACTGCTCCTTTCTTA
>CAZEQQ010000454.1:0-2649 GCA_964514425.1 uncultured archaeon | reverse complement strand
CAATTTTAGCCTTTCATCTTCTGCCTATTTACCCGTCGGTTTCGATTCCTCTTCTACCGCCCATATCACCAGAGCCGCAGTAATATATGACTTGCTTTACTATGGCTGGTCTTCCCTATATTACAGAAATCTAGATGACTCAAATAGTTCGAATGTGATTCTACAATTTGAATTTCCTGCATACAGTAGCCAATTCAAGATTCGATTGCTGCTTTATTCACTTGCTGGTTTTAATGGAACTATGAGTGTAAGTATTACATCACATATATGCTCAATTCTTGAACCCATTATTATTGGAGATGTTTTTGTGGATGTAGAGACAATTGATGAACCTTTCTTTACTAAAGAATTCTTAATCAAAGCTGGTATAATCGGTGGAGCTGCTTTAGGAGCTATAGCTATTATTACAACAATAGTAATTCTAATCAAAAAGAAGAAATAAGGAGTTAAAAAAATGAATTGTAAAAATATACGAACAAAGAGTTATTTACTCTTTACCCTTACTTTCTTACTAATCCTTATTAGCAGTTTTACATCACCATTACTCAGTGCTAATTCTTTACAAGTTTATTCGAGGTCATACATTTTACCAGAAACAGATCGAACAATTTATTCTGTAATTGACGGAGATAAAAACTTCAACACTGTTAGCCTAAAAACAAAAAACGCAACTGATATCTCTTTAATACAAGAAGGACAAACAAGTTCTACTTTAAGTTTAGCCAAAGAAGGAAAACATCAAACTACAACTAGACAATCACCAATTTACAATAATTTCAAAGTTTATGATCCTGCGACCTTAGATTACAAACATTTACCTACCTTTCTGATTGCGCGCAATATGAGTGATTATTCAATTGGTCTAAATATTACCTATAGCGTTCACTATATGAGTGTTTTAGACTTAAACAATAAAAGCACTGTCAACATTGAAAAAGACACTATACATGAGTTTACTATTTATGTAAATACAGGTGTTTTTTATGAGTTGGATCTTAAAACACCAGATACCATCAATTACGCTATCTGTTCTGGAGAATATTTGATTTACAATGGCTTTGTAACAAATACAGATTATAGAGTAAGTTTGCCTATCACATCTATTGGAGAAGAATACATTACACTTTATCTATTTGCCTCTAGTGATACTTTTGCTTCACTTGAACCTAAAGAAATCAAAGGTAAAGAGCTTAATCCCAACATCCCTTTCGTTGAAACTTATTATTCTGAACCTGATCTAATTTGGGATGAGCAAACCCAAAGCCTTGTCCCAAACAGAAACAAAGAACAAATAGATTTATACTATATTACTTTAGAAGCAGGTTTCTATAGAAATGATTTCTCCATAATAAATTCTTTGAGCACATTAAATGCTATGGTTATTGTTCCCAACTTACTATTTAATGAAAATGCCTCTCATTCTATGGATGTAAAAATTTTGGGTAGTTTATCAGGTGATGAATCTAGTTTCTTTTATTTAGAAACTACAAAAACTATTCCAATATATGTAGCTGGTGAAAACGGTAAAACAATTGATTATGTTATTGGTTTTTACAAAATTGAACCTCCAAGTTTAAATAAAGACGAAAGAAAACATTTCGATAATGAAAGATTAATCTTCAAAGTTGATGTACAAGAAGATAACATTATTGCTTTGTTTAACATAACACATACGGTAACTATTCCATTTTTAATACTAAAACACGAAAATGAAAATAATCATTACTTTGCCATTAGATCAATATCAAAAACAGACGCTGCTCCTACACCTCTTCTATTATCAAAAGGAACTTATCTTTTTGTATCTGACGATGTTTATAGTAGTGTTTCACTTTTCTTTAGTTATAATATTCTACAAACTTTTGACCCTACAGATGAAAAGATTGAGTTTGGATTGTCAAAGTATACAGGAATGAGTAGCACTTTTGCTTCATTTAAAATTGAGACACTAGAAAGAACTTTGATGAACTTTAATCTGTCGCTTATATCTGAAATGAATAGAACAGTGATATTTACTCTTTACACCTTTGAAAATGGTTTCTTGAATAGTTTTGATTACAAAAAGATAATTTTAGGTAATCAAGGTAATTATAGCCAATTCATTGCTTATGGTGAAAACTCTACCAATGTTCTCAGTTTTCTTTCAAAAAGAGATACTACAGATAAATTCTGTTTCATTTCCATCCAAGATATACATAATAACACTGATTATAGTTTTCCAACTCTAGGTGATGTAACTTTAGGAAATGAAACAATCAATTTTAGTTTTAACTACACTGAAACTCTTAATCCAATTGATTTTCAAGATATAGAGATTGTCCCAGAAAGTTTGATAGCAAATGACCAAGGAGTTATCTCGTTCTCAAAAGAACTATCAACTGATAACTATACCGATTTCCTTTTCATATTTACTATGGACTTACAAACTAATACCTGGTACAAAACCAATATATTAATGGATTTAGCTTATCTTAACGTTATAACTTATGACTTTCCTAATAAAGAATATCTGCGACCCTTAAGTTTTGAAACACTACTGATAAGCGAAAGACACTATGCTCTAAACACAGCAAGTATCCATCAAATTTTCTACAATGCTACTGACCCCAATGATGTTATATACAATTTCGAATTTGGTGTTTACTCTGG
>CAZEQQ010000453.1:0-2650 GCA_964514425.1 uncultured archaeon | reverse complement strand
AAAAAAGGAAAACTGAAATAAAGAACAAAAAAACATCTTCATTATATGAGAAATTAGTGGAGATAGAGGATTTCTATTCGTTTTCTTGAATGAATCTATCTACACATTCGCCCCATTTTGCATAAGTAAGCTTATCTGTAGGAAAATGTGCTCCTTCAAAACTACAATACTTCTTTCGTGAAGATTTAAGTTTAGCAAAAGTCTTTTTTATGTAATAGCTCGGTGTCATTTTGTCTTGCTCTGGCTGACAGACTAAGACAGGTTTTTCATACTCCTCATGTTTAATATCAGGTCGTGATTGTGTTACTAAACTTAGAGCACCTCTTAAACTAAGTAAAGTCCCAGCTTGTGGGTCGTCCTTGAGCAAATCATTAAACTCCCTACTATCTGTTAAAGTATCGTAGGAAATTAAATGATACGTTTTTAAGCGAAACTTACCAAATAAGGCAGAGGAAAGTTTGAGAAAGGGAATCAAGGGATAGGTAAGTCTTTTAGTAGTTGTTTCTTTGTTCATAAATTCTCGGTCAGCAAAATCCCATAAACACCAACAGACCAAACCCTCAACGCAGTTATATCGTGCATCTGTAGCATAAGCTAATGGTCCACCCATACTACCTCCACCCAAGAAAATTTTTCCCTTAAATACTGTTCTTGCATAAGCGACAGTATCTTTCAAGTTGCATAAATGAATGTCCCAAGTATAATCACCTTTAAGTCTATCATTATAACCAAAACCTTCTAAATCAGGTGCAATAATGTTGTATCCATTCTTAAAAAGAGGATACAAAAAAGGTAACAATAATCGTGCATATCCAGCAATACCATGTGAAAAGACAATGGTAGGTTTTGAAAGGTCTTTATTTTTAAAAATTTCAAGATTAATCTTACCATTAATAGAGTCAATTTGTTTAAGCTCTACATGTTTTTCCCAAAAATCAATCAAATCTGTACCAAACCAATTTACCATATAATTTTTCCAAAAATCTTTACCTGAATACTCTATCTTCATGTCTTATCCTCGCTCAAATATTTATAAGAATCGATCTGTTTTAAATGTTTAGTGCACATACGACACTCAAGCGACCCATATTAATTGTTTCAAGTTGTAAAATTTATACTTTTCGTGGAAAAAATAAGTCATGATGATAAACTCAAGATTGTTTACCACGTGACTTTTACCCAACCAGCAGGATGATCGGATATAACCTTTTCCCAGTCTTCATAACGACAATCGAGAATAGTAAAATCGTTAGTAAGAAACATGAAATCAATTCTTCGTGTAGCATTAACACCTAGATCATCAATTCGAGAAGGCCACGTTTCTACCCAAGGATCAAGAAAATAAGCAGTAGTGAGATTATAACCTTCAGAACCTTCTCGAAAGTTGAAATCACCAATAAAGAAAACTTTCTCTAACCCTTGACTGCGGTCTATCACGTCTTGAACTAATTGTACTTTGGTTTCCATGCGACCATAAGTGTGAGTGTTATAAATAGTGATGATGGTGTCACCAACTTGAATTTTAGCCTCAATAGTAGCAGTTTGTTTGCGGTCAACATCTTCGGAAAAATGATAAAGGGTACGAGCTTCAAGAATAGGGTATTTGGACAAGAGAGCAACACCAGTGGTACCAGTAACGCCACGAGGACCGAAATAGGAATACATAGCTAGTTTTTCAGCGAAATAGAGAACAATGTCAGAATTACCAGCTACTTTGCTCGATTCTTGTAAACCAATAATATCGGGAGCTATTGAGCGAACTAAAGCCAGTTGACCATCATAGTTTTTGAGAGCATCATCGTTTGCACCTTGTTGCAAATTATAGGTCAAAATTTTGAGAGATTCAGGTTTCCCTTCAACAACTGTGGGATTAGGGTTGAGAACTACTCCTGTTATAATAGTAGAAACACAAACAAGAGAAATTAACACAAAAGCAATCTTTTTGGCATTAAGAGAGAAGAGAGAAGAGTAGTGAAGTTTGAGTTTAGAAGAGGAGAGTGAAGGAGCTGAATCTTTCACTTTTCTTGTTTGCAACCATATAGAAAGGAACATAACAAGAAGAACAACGAAAAATACTGCCCAAAACTGGTCTCTGAGCCAAAAACTTACAGGTGGGACAAAACCCCAAACAGAAGTAAAAATAAGAGCAAGTACTGCGAAAAGAAGATAAAAGCCACCAAAAGTGAAACCGAGAGAATAGGAGGTGTTGTTAATATTGGAATGAGAAAGGCGGGTAAGAAGTTTAGCAGTGTTAATAAAAAGAACAGGAGAACTTAACAATAAAAGACCAAGGAAAAACCAACTCAGGAAGTGAGGACGTTCAACGATAATAGGGTAAGGATCAATAGTAGAAGGGAAGAAAATTTGATTGAAAAGAATGGTTCCGAGTAAGCCTGTAGCAAAAAGACCATTAGCGAGAAGGAGAAAACGTTTTGAAAGGCGATAGTAAAAGTCTGGGCGAAGAATAGCAACAGTACCTGCACTAGTTAAGATAGCAATGAGACCAATAGTAATAGCTAAATAACTGCCTTCTGTCCACCGAGTTAGAACGATAGGGGAAGATAAAACAAAATACACGAGAAAGAATACACTAAATAAACCAAGCATAGAAAGAAAAGGGCGGGAAGAGGAAGGAGAAGAGAGGTCAACA
>CAZEQQ010000452.1:0-2657 GCA_964514425.1 uncultured archaeon | reverse complement strand
TACCCCAAGCTCTACAACATAGACTTCAGGATGAGATGCAGAAAGAGAATCGATTATGTGAATGTTGACGTCTTTATTTTTTTTGCTTACCATTTTTGCGCCTAAACTAGCACTGTTAAATGTTCCACTCAAACCTCTGGTTACACAAATAACAATAATGTCTTTAGCTCCTTCAGCTATGACTTTGTCATATTTCTCTACAAAATCAGCAGGACTAGGTTGGGATGTTTTGGGAACAAAAGAAACTAATTGAAATTTTTCATGTAAGTGTTTTTTTTCTGGTTCAAAAAGACCATAATAGTGATCATAATCAAAATCTTCTTCTTCTTTGTAATCTTTTCCATCAATTATTACATAAAGAGGAACAACTTCAACACCATGTTTCCTAGCGTAATCTCTAGGAATATCCGATGTACTATCGGTTATTATACGGACATCTTGTCTCATTTGCTATTTACACGAAGATTATATTTAAATTTATATATTAAATATTATATCTCTGTATAATATTAGGATAGATAATGAGAAAAATTAGAAACATTATTTCTTGAATTTTGGAAGAAATCTCCCCGTTTTAGTCATAAAATCTAGTTAATCGTCTCCACATTAACTAATTAAGGTTTATTTTTCTTTTTCTGCTCCTCTAATGTACCCCATATTCTTGGTAGAAGAACTCTTAACCGACAAGATAAAGTTAACAATGGTAAACCATTGAACTACCCTTTAGGGAAGGGATTTTCTTTTTCCTTCATGATAAAAAGTAAAGAAGAAAAAAGAGAATATCGCTTATTAAGCTCCTTTACCCCATGCAAGCCAAATGAGCGTTATAGGCTCATCTTCTTCAGTCCACACTATATGCTCTGAATAAGGAGGAATAAAAACGGCTTGATTTGACTCTATTTCAACAACATCAGAACCTATTTTTGCTTGTCCTTTTCCTGACAATATAATAAAAGCTTGAGGGAAGGGATTTGTGTCTCCTGGAGCATTAAGTTTGTCTCCTTTTGCGACACTATACCATGCACTTCGAAAACCTACACCTGAAAATAAAGCTACAACATCTGCACCATGAATTTTCCTTGTGTAAGCATGATCAATAAGTATTTTTTCTGGCATAAAGGGATTGAAGAATCTCTGAATAAACTGAACACCATTGTGATAGAAATCCATAGTAGGTTGTTTTCCAGGAGGCAATTCAAAATCTAAAGGAGCAGGTTCTGCAAGATTTGCTCTACCAGCTGCAGTAACGGGAGCTAACTTCCCACTGTGCAATTTCTCAAGTGTTTCAGTAGATAATTTAATGCCAAAGTCAAATTCGGTATTCTCATCAGTAACCAATTCTATAGAGTTATCTTCTTTAAAAATGAGATAGCATATTTCAGTTGCTTCCCCATTTCTTACAGATACCTTAATAGCAGAGAAAGTTTTATCAAGTTTCTTTCTTTCATAGTTTTGAACAAACTTTTTAATCATTTCTTCGGTTGTAGCGTTCATACACCCTTCAAATAACAAATATTAATAAGCGTAATGGAAGTGCTAAAAGAAAAGTAATAGTGTTAATCTTATTACCTATTCAAGTGTTGTATACTTGTACTCCAATTGTTCTATCCTCTTTAAAGTACTATCATTAAAAACTCTCTCAACATAATTATTGTACGATTTGAATAAGAGGAAAGGGTTACCAATATTTTCTAAAAGTTCCTTTTTTCCTCCTTTTTCTAAAATTTTTTTCACACAATAATATCCTAAAGGATGTCCTGCCATAGTAGCCATCTCTAGAATTTTAACACCTAAAACACAATTATTTGATTCTTTTAAAAATAGTTTGTTTATCTCTTTTAAAGTCTCTGGAGCTTGTTCTACAGCTAATTTGAACGCTTCTTTAAAATTAGTAGGAAAAGAGCTTTCAGACGAGTAGATGAAAAATTCTTTATCTATTTGATCAGCTATCCCTTCTAAATGAATTTGATTAAGTGCCCACACGAGTTTTTCATCATCTGAAGCAATCTTGGTTTGATCAAAGACTAATAATTGATTTCTGTAGAAATGATGGAATTCGTGGGCTAAAAGAAGTGTAAGAGCATCAAGAGAACCTAAAAAATGGACATCTACTATTATTGTTTCATATCCTCTTGCATCCTTATCAAAAAGAAGAATAGAAACCTCAGGGTGATGACTAAAGGTAGTGTCAGGTAAAAATTCAAAAGTTTTTTCGAGAATAGTATTCTCTATGTGAGGAAATTTCTCTTCCATGCGTTGTATTTGTTGATCTATTAAATCTATTTTGTTCAGAATAGTTTTGTAATAGTCTATGAACCTCTTATGATTGGGTTTAACTTCAACTATTTTATCCTCATTGTTACTAAAAGCTATTGAAAAGGCATTTCTAAAAAAATCCTTTGGAAACTCTGATTTTGTCAAAGTTTCATACCCTTTAGTAGCAAATAGTGTTTCCCACTGTTTTTCCTTTATTTCCTTTTTATTCTGCAGTAACTCTATAATTTTTCTCAATTCATTGTAACTTGAAAAATCCAATCTAATACTCATATGGGTCAAATTACTACCTCTTCATCCAATAAAAAACTATCTTTTGATAAACAATTATAGAATGATTTTTTTAAAAAAGTGTGGAGTTTAAATAGGGAAAAAAGAAAAAA
>CAZEQQ010000451.1:0-2672 GCA_964514425.1 uncultured archaeon | reverse complement strand
GGAAGAGTCAGAGGAAAAAAGCAGCTTTACTAATCGGTCCTGCAGGAACGGGTAAAACTTCAGTTATGCTCTATTTGGCTGCGAAATATAACTTTGAGACAGTAGAGGTGAATGCTAGTGATAAACGTAATAAAGCAGCAGTAGATTTATTAGTTGGAAAAAGTTCAACAGAAGGCACAATTAATCAGGGAGCTATTGTAAGAAAATTAATTTTAGTTGATGAAGCAGATGGTTTATTTGGAAACAATGATCGAGGCGGAGGAAAAGCTTTAGAAAATGCTATTAAGAATACACAAATACCTATAATATGTACTGCCAATGATCCCGAAGCAAACTCTTTGAAAGGTATAAAGAAAATAATGAAGGAATTTGTGTTTGAAAGACTTTCTACTTTAGATATCGAGCATATGTTAATACATATGGTAAAACAAGAAGGATTTACCATTCATGCAGCTTTAGTTAAAGAAATAGCTCAAAAAAGTAGAGGTGATGCAAGGTCTGCAATAAACGACTTGGAAGGTCTTGCTTTTGTAAATGATCCTAATGAATTAATAGATTTAAGCACAAGAAATCAAGAAAAAAAACTGGAAACTGCATTAGTGGAAATTTTTCGGGCGAATACTTTGAAGGAAGCAAGAGAATCAATAGAGGGTTTAGATATAGAATATAATGAGTTGCTCCAATATGTATTTGAAAATGCACATAAACAAGCTAAAACAGTAGATGAACTTGAAGCTATGTACTCTTTGATAGCTGAAGCCGACCTTTACCTTAAAAGATGTTATGTCCTTCAAGAGTGGCAATTGCTAAAATACTTCTTTACCTTTATAGCAGCTGTTGGAACAAAAAAGGAGTCAGCATATGTATATACAGCAAAATTCGCCTATCCTTCATATTGGGCAAAAATGTTCAGAGCAAAAGCAAAAGCCGTAAAAGTGAAAGCGATGGCAGAAAATGCGAAAGGAATATTGCATTGTTCTAAAAGCGGATTCGAAACAGACTTTTACCCTTATATTAAATTGATATTTCTAAGTAATGCTAAAAAAGCTGCAGAAATTGCGGTATATTTAAGGTTTGAGCCAGAAATAATCGAATTTTTAGCAGAGGAAAAAAGACAAATTGATGCAATAAAAAAAGAGTATGAAATAGCGTATTTAAAAATGGCTGAGCATTCTATTCACGAAAAACAAGTTGAACCTCCTTTATGGTTGACTTCATCATTAGATGATGCAACTAGGAAAAAAAGGAAAGACGAACAAGAAACAATAAAAAATGTGGTAGAAGAACAAGTTTCAAGAGTGGAAGTAGTAGATGATAGCATAAAAAGCGAAATAGCCGATAAGACTGAAAATTTAGAAGAAACTGAAGAAAGGACACCAATAAAGAAAAAGAAAAAACAAGGACAAACGTCTTTAGAATCGTTTTTTTAATTATTCTTTTTTTCAGAAATAAAATGCAAAAGAAATGAATCTACTAGATATGCAGGGATTCCTATATCTTTAAGAAGTTTCTTGATTTCTTGTATAGTATTTTGTGCATGTTTCTCTCTGTAGTAATACAAAATGAATTCTGCATATTCCCAAGGGTAAACCATCCACGCCTCTGTCTCTCTAACAAAATAATCTGGTATAACTAAACTATCTCTTTTACAATGAAGAGTGGCGGTAAAGATTTGTGATGCTCCTTTGTTTCTTAAATGTTCGATAGCAATAGTCAAGCTTTTTCCTGAATCAGATATATCATCTACTATTAAAGCAGTTTTATTATTCAAGTCTTCTGAAATCTCTTGGACAATTATTGGTTCGGCTTCCCTTTGACTTGTATCATCGTAAAATTCTATCTTTAAGTTTGCGGTTTTCCTATTACAAAAAAAATCAGCGAATAATCGAGCTGAAATCCAACCACCACGAGCTACTCCAATAATAACATCAGGTTTTATGCCATCTTTTTTCATACGCTCAAATAAGTAATAAGTCATATGATAAATCTGATCCCAATAAACTACCTCAAAATTCATAATTGTTCCACGCTAGAATTGTGATAGTTAATATAAAACTTTTGAGAAAAACTATAATATGTCGGAAAGTATCCCTTGCATCTTGCTCTAGATAGTGGATACAGTGCATCATCTTTGTTGTTTAACAGGTTTTGTAGTAATCCTTGCTTGATATGAGAGCATCTAAAGATTTTAAAAAAAATTAACCCGCACACATAACCTAGAGAAAAGATTAAAAAAGAAAAGAAAAAGAGGGTATTAAACACATAAAATGGTGAAAAAAATATGCCAGTAGTAGTAGATGCTGAATGTTGTATCGGTTGTGGCGCATGCGTTGATGTATGTCCAGAAGAAGTCTATGACTTAATTGATAATATAGCTGTTACAACAAGAATAGAAAACTGTACAGATTGTGGATTATGTATAGATGAATGTCCCTCTTCTTGTATTGACTTTGAATAGGGTTTTCTTTTTTCTTTTATACTATTTTTTTCTTTTTATTTTTTTTGTAAGTTAGTCAATAATTTCCGTTTTGTCCTCAAATTTGACTAAATCACAGATTGAAAGAATATTTATGGCTTAATAGATGCATTTAAAAATGTTTTTTGAACGAAGTATTTGTGGCTTTTGAGACCCGAACGTTATATGGCTTAATGCTGTCTAGTTTTATTATTAA
>CAZEQQ010000450.1:0-2680 GCA_964514425.1 uncultured archaeon | reverse complement strand
CTATTAAAGAAATTCTGGAGCTGAGAGAAGAATAAGGAGGAAGGAATTACTTCTAAGATGTTAAAACAAAACAATGTTGAGAATCCTGCTATGCAATTGTCTTCACTTTCTAAGAAATCTGACAGGGGTAACTCAGTCATATTCTCAACAGATTGATTATTCTTTAACTATTAATAATTCTATTCTTTTGATACCTATAATTTTTCATGCAAATTAAATTGGTTATTTATCGTTCTAATTTCACTAGCAGTAAAGAAAAGATAGTCTAACAATAAGTTGAAAAGATAACCATTTCTTCTAAATTCATGACTAAAGAAATAAGAATTGCTTACCTTTTAACAATTTTAGCGGGATTGTCATTTGGTTCAATTCCTATTTTTGCTGCATTATTACGTAATAACAATGCTTCCAGTATTGAACAAACTTTTATTCGATTATTTTTTGGAGCTGCTGTTGCATTTATTTTTGTTTTAATCTACGCACTGAATAGACCTGTAGAGGTTAGGAAAAGTTTCAGTCATTCTCTTCATTTGATGTATGGTATTCAAGGTATTGTTTTTGTTTTAATGATTATAACTTATATTAGTAGTGTTGCTCTTCATACTCCTGCGGGTGAAGCGGCCTTATTGGTTCAAGTTCAACCTTTTATTACGATTGTTCTCTCAAGAATTATACTCAAAGAAAATATCACAAAAGAAAAAATTATTGCTTTAATCTTGGCTATTATCGGAATTGTTATCCTTACTCGTCCTTGGGATTGGGACAATTTTCTTCAATCGTTTTGGGGGTCATTATTAGCCATTGCCAATGGTTGTCTTTATTCTTGTTACATTCTCTTAGGTAGATCTCAAAAAGAACAGAGAAAGGATATAGATTCATTGGTTTCTATTTCATGGGTTTTAATTTATGGTTTTATAACAAGTTTTCCCCTTTTATTGTTACTTAATATTTTACCTCTTCCTGTAGAAATAAACAAATTTTCATTTGACATTATTTTTACTCCTATCATTCTTTTTTATGGGATACTTCTCACCGTTTGTGGCAGTTTATTACCTTACACTTTTTTAATGATTTCTAGTAAAAAAGTTGATGCTTCTAAAGCAGCTATATTACGTTTAAATGAACCAGTTGGTGCAATATTTTTAGGTGTTTTAGTTCTTCATGAGCCTATAACTTTATGGTATGTTTTAGGAGGCCTCACTATTTTATCTGCAGTAATTTATATCGTTATCTCAACCAAGCATAATTCTGATAAACTAAAAAAGAATAGTAAAAAAACTGCTCTTTAAGAGTCTTTACATTATTGAGGCCAAGACTTTTCAAGTAGTACAGAACTACATTTAATGCAGAGTTTTCTCGATATGGGATTACCTTCTTTATCAAAGTCATATTCTGTTCTAATTGCTTGATCACATAAGTAATCATTTTTGCACTCTTCACAATAGAAGTAAGGATGAGGTTGAGGAAGAGAGGGAGATAACAATTTTATTTGGCAAGAAAATGCTTTGACTGCTTTGGAACAATCACATCGTAAATGATTAGCTATAATGGTCACAAGTTGTAATAAATCTACTCTCATAAATTTGTTTTGCTCACGAAAGTTTATGTAGAGTTTTCAAAATATTCAGCAATTTCAGAGTAAATGGGGTGAGATAATTACTTCTCCCTTGCGGGAAGGGATCCTTTTGCGGTTAGATAAAGGAAGAGAAGATCAGAAGCAAAATAAAAATAGTTAAAGTTGTACTAATCCAGCTTTACTAAAAATTTTTTCAATTTTTTCTTTTGTAAATAGTTCTATTTCTTCTGTTACATGCTTTAAAGGATAGGAAGACAGTTCTCCGATTAGGTTTTGGAGATCAATTGATACTTTGTAATCAATTACAGGAGAAAGATAAATGATATCAAAGTCAGAGTTGTGCTCAAGAATAATTTTTCCATAGTCAGTGGTGACATTATTAATCCCTTTTTCTTTTATTCCCACTTTAGAATACTTCCAAAAAGTCTTACATCCTTGGAAGAAATGCCATAATTTTTCTTTTTCAAAGTCACTAATACCATATATTGCTTCCCATGGGATAATATTAGAACTAATCCATAAAATAACTGAAATTTTCTTTCTTCCTTCTTCTTCCTTTTGTGGGCTTATGCTCTTTAAATTGCTAATAGCTTCAGTCAGGAACATTGCACTTTTTGTTGAGATTTGTCCTTCTTCAATTTCTTTTGCAAATAAACGTATTTCTTCTACTAAACTTTCAAGTTTATGATTTTGTGCTATTTCTAACGCTTCATTCAAAAATTCTTCAGCGCGTTTCTTTATTCCCGCTTCATGAGCTAGGTGAGCCTTTTGTAAGGATAATTTACTTAGTTCTCTATAATATCCACTTTTTTCTGCTATTAGACGGATATGGTCGATTTCTTTGAAAGTTTTGTTCAAATACTCGATATCCTTCGTTTCTTTGTATTTCTTGGTGTAAATCGTTATAAGACGTTGTGTTAATACAGGTAAATTTTCTATCGTATTTTGTTCAACTGTTATCTCTATCTGTTTCCGTAAATTATCGATAAGTTCTTCAGTTTTGTTGTTAAATTCTGCTTTTGTAGCTTCAATATCCAACAGATATAGTTGTCCTCGTGGGTTCTGCAAAAATTCTTCAGGGAGTTCATATTTTTCCACTTTCTC
>CAZEQQ010000449.1:0-2691 GCA_964514425.1 uncultured archaeon | reverse complement strand
ATCGCACTATGGAATAAAAGAGTTCGTTAATATTAAAACAATATACATAAAAAATAATGAAATGTGAGACAAATACTTTTTTACCAAATGATAAGAGTGGGAAAATGTAGATTTTACCGATTATCAATTCTTTTCCCATAAATATTTCATTCTGTCGCTATACTTTTTCTTTAAATTGGCTATTTCAATAGCTATTTGTGGTAAAATTGTAAAACCATCAGTAGAAAAAGGCCAATAAATGATTAATTCATTTATTCCCGCTTGAATTCTACTTTCAACAAATTCTCGAAAGTTTCTAGTGCTTTGGTAAATTTCTTGCACTTCAGGACCATAAGTCAGATAAGATTTTCTAATGATTGTAGAATCACGACCAATATCATCGCATACTTGTTCAAAAGTGTTTAGACGTTTTTTGAGTTCATCTAATAATTGGTCAGAAGATTTCCCTTTTCCTTCTCCAAAAGAATTCCATGAATCAGCATACTTAGCTGCGATAATAATCATCTTTTTTCCTAAAGCAGCTATTGTAAGAGGAGGACGAGGTTTTTGAATGGGTGAAGGAGAGATAGCTAAATCAGTAGTAGTATAGTATTTTCCATTAAATGTACTTAAAGGTTGTTTTAATGCTTGGTCAATAATCTGCACTTGTTCTTCAAATCTTTCAACACGCTCAGTAGGTTCCCAATCATCAATACCTAACATTTCATAAGCTACTTCTCCTTTAGAGCCTGAAATACCTGTACCTAAACCTAGTTCTAATCTACCATTGGAAATGTGATCAATAGTCATAGCTTGACGAGCTACTAAACCAGGGTGGCGTAAGGGTGCAGAGTTGACTAGTGTTCCAATTCTAATATTAGTAGTTTGAGTAGCTACAGCTGCAAGTGAAGTCCAGCATTCAAACCACGGATTAAGTATATGTTTTTTATCTAAAGCACCAACAAAATGATCAGCCAACCATAAGAAATCAAAATTCAAATCTTCCACAAATTTACAACGTTTAATTAATTCAGACCAAGGAATTGTTTGTAAAAGAATAATACCAAATTTTAAATCCATAAGATAGAAATAGAAAGGATATTTATAATTTTTTAGAAAACCAGTAGAATTGGTACAAAAATCAGCGTTAGATAAACTTTATATTAAAAATGAAGAAGTAACAAGTATGTTCAGAAAAAGAAACAATAGTCAAGCTGTCAAGTATGGTACTTTTGGAGGAGAAAATGGTATACCTTTTGCCAAAATAGGGAACGGAGAAAAAATTATGCTTATCGCTATAGGAGGACCAGGAAATACAATAGAAAAAGGATTAGGCTTATCTATGTATTCTAATCCTTTCAAATCTTTTAGAGACCAATATACGCAATATATTATCTCCCGAAAATCAGCTCTTCCAAAAGGATATACAATAGAAGACATGGCTGATGATTATGCTGAATTGATCACAAATCATTTCCAAGGGTCAGTGGATATTATCATAGGTATATCTTTTGGTGGAATGATCCTTACAGAATTTTGTTCCAAATATCCTCATTTAGCAAAAAAAATAGTTATAGTTGTAGCAGCTCACAAAATTACGCCTGAAGGTATGAAAGTAGATACTGAATACGCAAAGTTAATGGCAGAAGGAAAAAATGCAAGAGCTATGGCTAAATTCGCTCCAGTACTCACTCAGAATTTTATTATCCTTCCTTTTCTAAAAGGATTATTATTTTGTGCGGGATTATTCATGAAACCAGCAAAGAGTCAAATCTTTGCTTCTGATATCGTCATAGAAGCTGAAACACAACTCACCTATGATAGTTCAGAATCTCTTCGGAATCTTACTACTCCAATTTGGGTTTTAGCTGGCTCTCAAGATTACTATTTTCCTGTAGAATTATTCCACGAAATGACTAAATTGTCGAAATACGTCAATATGACAATATTTCCTAAAGCCGGTCATAATTTGATGGCAAAAAAAGGATTTATAGAAGAGTTATCAAAAATATTAGCAGATTAAATTTGATATTTATGCAAAATTAGCAATTTTATGAGAATTGTAAGTAAAAATAAAAAATAAAAAATTAAGGTGTTTAAATATAAAAAAGACTAAAAGAAAAATTACTAAAAAGAAAGTTTGGTCAAAATTGATTTAGCAGTTAGAGTTAACAAAGAGATTGAACATAGAGATTGTTACTTTTCAAGAGATTTAACAAATGAAAGTTTAAGTTAATCACAAATGCATTTATTTCTGCTTTTTTTTCTTCTTATTACTTATCTTTTTTCACTTCAACATCACAACTATTTTTTTTCAACCTTTTAATTACCTCTTTGGTTTGTTTGTCAAATTTTTTCTCTTGATTTTTATCTATTATTAAATTTAGTAAGAAACAATCAACCAAAGTTTCAGGAAGACTAACTATTTGTGTATGATCGATTTTTAATGTTTCCAGACTAAGGATTTCTCCTAAAGTTTCTGGTAATTGAGATATTGGATTATTACTAATATCAAGTATTTCTAACTGACTTAACTTACTAATTTCATTAGATAAACTTTGTAAATTATTGCTTCCAAGGTTAAGAATTTGTAAATTTTGTAGTTGCCACAAGCTTTCTGGTAATTCTGTTATTTTATTCCATAACACAAAGAGTATTTCCAACTGATTCAAATTACCTATCGTTTGTGGCAATTCCAATAAACCTTGATAT
>CAZEQQ010000448.1:0-2699 GCA_964514425.1 uncultured archaeon | reverse complement strand
TCTCAGCTTAGATTAGCAATATCAGGAGATGATGTCATCCTTATGGATTCTAGTGAAACTATTAAGGATGCTGTAGCATGGGGATCTGTTACGGTTGACGGTTATATTAGTCATGCAGGTGGAGCTAGTAAAGAAGAATCTTTACAAAGAATTCCAGCTAATATCAATACTAAAAATGCTGAAAACGACTTTAAAAACGCTCTTCCAACTCCAGGTCAAGTTAGTTTATCAGATGATACAAATGGCGATGATAATGGTGATGGGGATTTAGATTTTGACCTGAACTTCTCATCCTTTTGGGTTATTGTCATTTCTATCGGTTTAGCATCCTTGCTGTTATTAAAGAGAAAATAAGTGTTTTTTCTTTTTTCTTTTCTTTTCTTTTCTTTTCTTTTCTTTTTATCTTTATATAGTTAAATCTTCTTTATGCTAATAGTCATGACTTTAGTTGACCCTTTAAGCTACATCTCAAATAGAGAGAAAGTATTCACTAAAATTATTTTATATATGGATTTAGATGCCTTTTTTGCTGCTGTTGAGATAAGAGAGAATCCTGCTTTTGTAGGTAAACCATTAATTGTTGGTGGTGACCCAATCACAAGGAGAGGTGTTGTATCCACTTGTTCTTATGAAGCTAGGAAATTTGGCATTCATTCAGGGATGCCTTTAGCCAAAGCATTACAATTATGCCCTAATGCAGTAACATTAAGAGGATCACGACATCTTTACTCAAATATTTCAGATAATATTAACAGTATTTTGAAGCAATATTCTCCACTAGTCAAAAAAACTGGAATAGATGAAGCTTTTATGGATATAACTAACATTGTTAAAGATTATGAAGAAGCAGAGCAATTAGCTTATGAATTAAAGGATGAAATTTATGCTAATGAGAGATTAACATGTTCCATTGGAATAGCACCAAATAAAATTTTAGCTAAAATGGCTTCAAACATCAATAAACCTGATGGTCTTTCTATTATGAAACCGGAAGATATTAAATCTATTTTATCTCCACTTAAAATTGACAGTATTCCTGGAATAGGTCCTAAAAGTAAAAAGTATTTCACAGAACAAGGCGTAATTACTTGTGGCCATCTTGCACGTTGTTCTATTGATAAGGTTCACGTTCACTGGGGCAATCATGGATTGAAACTTTGGAAACTTGTCAATGGCTTTAACACTGAAAGTACAGAAAAGTATCTTTCCCCTCGTTCACGTAAATCAAAAAGTGATGAAAAGACATTCTTCTTTCCTCTTACCTCTTGGGATGAAGTTTGGCACAACCTTAATGATTCTATTAGCACTATTGTTTCTTCTGCTAAAAAGAGTAATTTTCGTTTTCGTACAATAACTATGAAGATACGCTTTCGTAATTTTGAAACAAATAATCGTAGTCACACTTTACCGTGTTACATTAACACAGAAAAACAAGTTGCTGAAGTTATTGCTAAACTATTGAAAGAATATCGTTCTCTTTCTCCTTCAGATATTCGTCTTATTGGAGTAAAAATTTCAGATTTACAAAAAATTGCAAAAACACAGACAGATTTAATAAAATTCTTCAGTCAATGAGTTTAAATATTTAGTTCAAACTATAAGTATAGTTATGTCTCTTGAATTGCCAGATTGGTATACTCTAAAGGATCCCGGTGAGCTTTCTATTAATGTTTCTCAATGGATTGTTTTTGCAGAGAAGCGATTAGAACGACTTTTAGAGAATAATCCTTGGATTATTATACCTTCGTCTTATCATGCTGAAGAATGGGAGCAGATGCGTTTACAAGAGATAGGAGGACATTTTCTTCTCCGTCTTGTTTCAAGTACTAATCCTCGTTTAACCTCTTGGTTAGTTGAAGTTGAAGGTGATTTATTCGAATTCAGATTCATTAATGCCCCTAGTTTTGAGGAAAAGTTTGCAGTTATTAGTGATTTATTCGGCTCTGAGAACGTAAAAACAATCAAAGACATTAATAAAATGTTTAACATAGACATCCATACAAAATATAATATTGTAGACAGTATCAAATCTCCCTCTTTACGTAGAAGGATTAGTTCTAGTTCTGTTTACTCTTCCAAAACAGCTTTAGAAAGGTACATTGCTATAGCTTTCTACAAAATTCCTTCTCTGATATCCACTAAAAAAGTTCTCTTACACAAAGGATGGGCAATTATACAACTTGCTGATTTACGTCTCGTGCTAAAACGTGAATTTGAGAAACAGTTTAAGTCAATAGTTGAAAAATCTCGCGTCTTTTTACAAGAAGATGCTAGTCTTCGTTCTCTTCTTTCACCTCTTCAAGATACTCTCAATACTGTTGCACGTTCCAGCAGACTTCAAGGAGATCTTTCAAATTTGGGATTTGAAGGAGATGATGATGCTTTTACAAAAACTGATTGTTTTCCTCCGTGTATTCAGGATTTGATAAACATTCTTACTTCTAAAGGTCATCTTAATCATTCTGAAAACTGGCAGCTTGGTACTTTTTTGAAACGTCTTGGTATGTCTGTAGATCAACAGTATAAGTTTTGGTACAGCAATGCTGTTGATAACCTTGGGATTTCTTTCGATGAATTCGTCAATAGAATTGGTTATCAAATACGTCACCTTTATGGTCAAGAGGGAGGAGGAACAGATTATGAACCTCCAAAATGTAAAACATGTATAGAAGGTTTTTATTGCTATTTTGCTCATAAAC
>CAZEQQ010000447.1:0-2702 GCA_964514425.1 uncultured archaeon | reverse complement strand
TTTTTACTTTAACTTCACTGTAACTCATATTTATCACCTAATCCTGTCTCATTTCCTCCACAACTTTTGTTTTGGAAGCGATATTAGCAGGTATTAAAGCAGCTAATATGATAGCAATAAATGAACTCACTATTGTTATAGCAAGTACATCGAGTGGGAAGATAATTCTTCGCTGTATTGACGCTCCAAATCCAAATGTTAGAATTGTCGACAAAAAGCCAAAGAAACCATTAAACTGGTAACCTAGTATTATTCCAATGAAACCTCCAAACAGTGTAGCAAATATCGCTAAAGATAGTATTTCACTTAAAACTAACATTATGACCTGTCTTCTTGACGCACCTTCTGCAATAAGAATAGCAAATTCTTTCTTTCTCCTATTTATAATCATAAACATGAAAATAAATATCCCTAATATTGAGATAAGAAGAGCAGCTAGGTAATTGATTGTCAGTAAACCAGGTATACCAAAAAGACGTCCTTGTTCTCGTGTTTTCTTTGCTAAAACTTTATCATATAATTGAACTTCAATCACAGAATCTAGATTGTTAAAATGAAATTCTATGTTTTCTTTAATTGGATCGACACCTTTCTTTAAATTGACAATAGCTGCGTACATAAGTGTAAAATTATCCGCGTTGGCTAACAAAAACTCTTTATCAACAAGGGCTGCTCCATCGTACCAGGTACCTATGATACCTCCTGGAACATGATTGAAAAGACAAGAAACTGTTGTCTGTATATTAGTTTGATCACCTATATTCACTGAGAATGTCGAATCTACTGATATTCTATAACTATTGGCGAGATCTCTTCCTATTGCAATATTTCTAGTTGGATCTTCTAAAATTTTGTCGATAGCTTCTTTCCAATTAGGATATCCAACAAACGAATCTCTATGCCATATAGCATTATCTCCAAAATCTTTTAGATCAGCACCATAGAACCTTATACCTGAATAACTATACACTCCTTGAGCAACATAGAGAGGAACAATTGAGTCAATTTTATCTGCATGCACGCCAAAATCAGCTTTAGTAAGATTCAAAGAAGATGTGCTTAATCTTAGGTACATGTCCCCTCCAATAAGAAATTCAGTTTCTCGTACTACCGTCATTCTTGTTGTTTCACCCTGTACAGCTGCCAAAACGCTCAAAGATATAGACATACACAAAAGAACTGTGATGACAGGGAAGTTTTGATGTCTTCGCGATAAACTTCCTTTTACAAGTAATCCTATATCTTTTAAAATTTTTAAGACCAACCTATCAGCTTTTTCAGGAATTTTTGTTGCAATTCTGCTGACGACCCCAGCTGCACCTATCCATAAGGTTATTGGAGAGAAGAATATAATTACATAGAGGAGAGGGTGAAGATTAATGGTAGGAACCGTGTCACTTATTAGTAATAGTAGTGCTCCTATTAGACCATTAACAAAGAAAAACACGTCAATGTAAGCTCGTTTAAATAAGCTAACTTTCTTTTTCTCAACTCCTTTACTTAAAGCTACTTCTTGTTTAATATATTCTACTGCTTTTCTGTTAGTAATAAACATAAGTAAAAGCATGGGAAGTAGAAAAATAAAAATTAATGATGTTGGATTGAAATCTAGATATTGATAGATTTCGTAAGCTTCGATAAAATCTATTTGCATAAAACTTCTAATTGTTGCAACTAAAGCTGCTGTAATTGACCCCAAGAACATTCCTAAAAGCGTAGCAAAAGTTCCAATTAATATTACTTCAGAGAAAACCATTCCTCGAATCTGTTTAGGACTAGCTCCTTGAGCTTTTAGAACTGCCATTTCGTATCTCCGTTCTTGTAATGCTAATTCAGCTCCAAAAAAAATCAACAAGACAGATAGCACTAAAACAGGAATAAAAAGGATGAAGTCAACTATTTGCATAACTATGACTTCGAAGGTAGATATCATCAAAAGACTTTCAATCATATTTATTCCGATAAGGTTGGAATGCTCACTTTCTATCGTATTGATTAACCTTCTTACACCTTTAATAAATTCATCTCTATCGCTTGTTTCGAAGTATCTATAATCCAATTTTACGGGTATTTGATAATAATTAATCTCTTCAAGAATTTCAATGAGTTCATTTTCAACATTTTGAGCGCCAAAAATAAAATGATATTCATTAAAGTAAGAAGAATCAAAGAAACCACCAATAGTGAAATTAATTAATTGTTGAAAAATAATTGTCTGAACAAAATTATTGTTTATTTCTACTCCTTCAATAATTGTATAATTCATCGTTAGTTGTTGATTCAACTGAACATTATACTGTGTATAGTAGCTATAATGAACAAAGCATTTATCACCAGAAAGATCATTATCGCCCTGTTCCAGACCAATATTTGTAATAATTGGACTGGATAAATCATCCTCAGGAACTATTGTAGGTTCAAAATAAGGGGCCATCATATCATGTTCTGACGTATTTGCAAGTGTGAAAACTTGTATGGTATGTTTATTTGAACTCCAGTCGTCATTATAATAGTTTGCTATCCCATACAGAACTAACGAAGAAGCTATCTCATTATGTTCTTCGATGCTATTAGCAATAGTTGAAGCATTCGATAGTCCTGAACTAGTAGGAACAAAAGTTACTTCAGACTCGATGTTACTAAGAACATCTTGAATAACAATAGAACCTAAAATACCACCGTAAAAAATTACACTAGCAAAA
>CAZEQQ010000446.1:0-2705 GCA_964514425.1 uncultured archaeon | reverse complement strand
AGAAGTTCGCTTCGCTCATATGTATGGCTATGATGCAATAACTGCATTGGGTTCAGCACCGAAAGAAACATTGGATGTATTCACAAATGAGTGCAAAAAACGTAAGATGTACTCGATGATTGATATGTTAGGGGTAGATAACCCTATGCAAGTTTTACAACCTTTGAGATATAAGCCTGACATAGTTGTAATACATAAGGGTAGAGACGAAGAGCTAGACAAACGAGCAATAATTAGGTATAAAGATATTTCCAAAATAACTTCAAAATATGGCTCTCTTATAGCCGTTGCAGGAGGTTTAGATTTAAGTTCTCTGAGAAAGGCTTATTTCAATGGAGCTAACATTGCAATAGTGAATGTTGTTGAAAGTGGTGACAAAAATAAAGGATTAAATGATTCTACTGACACTAAAGAAACTATAAACAAAATGTTGATTGAGGTTAAAACCTAATCTCACTCCGCTTCTTTTTACCCTAAGTGCGAAAGAAAGCCACCCACTTTAGGGTGGTGGTAGTTAAAAAGTGAGTTCTATCTATTTTTTGAGTTTTATTGTTATTTGATGACAAAAGAAGACCTTTTATGGCGGATTGGTCGTTGTCTCTTTCCAGAGTCTCTTAACTTATGTAGAGATGCCTTTCTAATCTATATACTTAAAAAGATAGCAGAGTAAATGTAGTGACTATTTAATGACCATATAATATGTGTAAACTTTAAATAAAAGTTAAATTTGTTTTACTTTTGCCTTTAGAGGTGTAGAATTTTATGAAGTCGATTAAAATAACAATAATCCTCTCTACTCTTCTTTTTTCCTTATGCACCACAGGTATCTCCATAGGTGAAGAAACATATGTTTCACCAGGAGAAGAGAAAGAGTTAGTAAAAGTTAACACAATCACCGATGATGTCGTTAGTTTACATTTTAGTGGTGATGGTGTTAATAGTTTAAGCTACAATGGCTTAGAACCAGGAGATATCATTCTACTAGGAACAGATGGAACATTTTTTGATTATTTGATTCCTGGAGAGTTTAGCCATACTGTGATATTCTGCGGATTTGTTCAATCTGGAGAATATATCTGGGATCGTGACAACCATAACTGGATGGTAGTTGGAACACCTTATGTGATACATTCTACAAAAAGTGATAATGCAGGAAATGGTCTTGGATATTCCACTTGGACAGTGGCTGTAAACGATCATGCAGAAACGGCAGTTGCCGTACGTGTAGCAGGTTTAACAACAGCTCAACGTCAAGCAGCTGTAGATTGGATGAAATCAAAGGCTGGAACTGGAATAAACCCAGAAAACTACCCCTATGATTGGGGATGGACAAACAAGCAAATAACAGGAACTAATAGCTTATCAGGTATAGAAGGATGGTACTGTAGCGAATTAGCTTGGGCAGCTTACAAATATCTCTATAATGTCGATTTAGACCCTGATGGTAATAGTTGGTCCTGGACAACGGCTTATGGGGTAAGCCCTTCAGATTTGTACATTAGCACAAATACCTATGTAGTAGAAACAAGCGACTGGAACCCAGAAGATTGCTATTACGTTAAAATTAACCTTGTTGGAATTTACTATAAGGACGATTATGACCCCTGGCCCAAAGGTGCAGGAGAAATGTATCTTAAATGGTTCACAGGAGATGGTTGGGGTGGCTCAGGTTATGCTACTAACAGTTTCTATGGAATTAAAAGTAGAAATGGTCCAGGGTATGTTTATTGGGAAGTCACTTTAGCTGAAGTCTTAATACCAAAATCACATCCTCTAAAAATACGTGTGGAAGCTTGGGAAGAAGACTCATGGCCAGATTCCGATGATCAATATCCCGTCTTTAATTGGTGGAGTGATTCCATGCTAAACTATGTTAACCAAGGCTGGTGGTGGTGGAATTATTGGGATGCAGGTGACTGTAAATATTGTATAGAATTCAGTATAAGTACTTCTCCCATAGGAGTTAGTCCAAACGGAATCTAATTCCCTCACCCTTTTTTCCTTATTGTATTTATTACTTATTTAAGAGTAGAAGTTAAAAATAATAAAATCACTAGAAAATAGAACCTATTTTTATTTGGTTAGATTTATATAGTATTATGTACGGAAACACAAATATTACAATGCCAAATAATTGTAATATAAAAATATATTAAAGGTGTATAAATGAAGAAAAGATTTAGTACAGCAATAATAATAGCAATTTTACTGCTACAAAGCCTCTCTACCGTGTGGGGGGGGGGGTAATAGCGCAGTGTAGCGAGAAGAATAACAACGAAGTAGTAATACTATTTGATCCAACAACAGAAACATCATTCAAAGCGGCACAAGTGTTGGAAAGCACGCTAAAGAAGCATTTAGTAGTGAAGTGGAAGGATGTTATAACTCTAGAAGAGTTAGAACAAGCAGTTAGAGATTATTCAAAGAACCATATACTGATCTACTCGTTCCATGGTCAAGAACAAGGAATGGTGATTACAGGAGAAACAATCTCATGGCAAAATATCCAACAAGTAATAGAACCTGGTGCTTCAAAGCATCATTTGTTCTTATCCTGCCATTCAGAAGGAAAAATAAAGGTGAAAGGGAAAGAGATTCATGGACAAGAAGGTGCAATAGATTATGTGTTGTCTATACTTCGCACAAGTATTCTCTTAGGAGGTATCACTCAAAATAATGAACTTATAGCTTCAACAAATAACAAA
>CAZEQQ010000445.1:0-2707 GCA_964514425.1 uncultured archaeon | reverse complement strand
AGTTCATTATAAAACAATATCCGCTTCTTTAGCCTACCAGATGGTAGAAATACTTGTTAGATTAGGCTTTTTACCAACCATAGTAAGATTAAAAACGAAAAAAGAAGAATGGCATGATGTATACAAAATTAACATTTCAGGAACTCAGTATAACGATTTTATGCGTTTGATATATCCAGAAGTCCCAATATCTGAAAACAAGTCAGCGCAGCAAATATGGGCAGATGAAGAGTACATCTATCATCAAATCATGTCTGTAGAAAAGAAGGAGAAAGAAGTGATTGTTTACAATTTAGAAGTAGATGAGGACAATACCTATCTTGTTAACAGAATAGCAGTTCATAACTGTGTCACAAGAATTGTTGCTGGAGCAGGTGTTCCTCAACTTACTGCTATTACTGACTGTAGAAAAGCAGCTATTGATGCTGATATTCCTATAATCGCTGATGGAGGAATACGCAATTCAGGAGATATAGCTAAAGCTTTAGCTGCTGGAGCTCAAACTGTAATGATAGGTAATCTTCTTGCGGGAACTGAAGAAAGTCCAGGAACAGCTATACTTCGTCAAGGTCGAAGATATAAAGTTATTAGAGGTATGGCTTCTTTAGGCGCTTCTTTAGGAAGAGAAGCAAAAGAGAAAAAAGGTTCTTTTGATGAATTAGATCTTGGTTCTGTTGTACCAGAAGGTGTTGAAGCTATGGTTCCTTACAGAGGTTCTGCTGTAGATGTCCTTAAGCAACTGGTAGGTGGATTACGGTCAGGAATAAGTTATTCTGGAGCTACTAATATTGTTGAGATGCAAAAAAATGCAGAATTTCTTAAAATATCTGGTGCAGGAAGGTCTGAATCTAAATCACATGATGTTGAGCTTATTTAATAATTCACTCAACTTTTTTCTTACTTCTTTTTACTCTTTTTACAAATTACTGCTTATTTTGGTATTTTCATAAAAAAGGTTAAACTTCTATTTACAGATTTTTTGGGTGTTTTCTTTCTAAAAGCTTTTATTGGTTATTTATTAATGGGGATTAGTCTAGTGATAAAGGATGAAAGAAGAAACTTATCTCAATGCAATTGTTTGTTTGCGAAGAAGAAATCAAAACTATTTATTGCTTGAGAAAGACGATTATTGTTCTATTTTTCCTTCTTACTGGAAAGGTTTAAAGATTGTTAACGACAGAGGGGAGAAAAAACTTGCAGAAGTAATCAAACAAACTTTGGGGTGGAACATTGATGACTTTGAAGAGAAATTAGCAATAATGAATAGATTTGGATCATTTGAGGAAGAGAAAGATTTTCATACTCTTTCTAAAAAAGAGATGGAAAGCTTAATAGAAGATATTAGTCCATATGTTTTGGATTTAGAACTTAAAAATATATTTCCAATCAACTTTCGCTATATTTTTTATAAAAGAAAAATTTTGCAAAAAAATGTTTTCTATATTCCTTATTACAAGTTAAAACTTTCTAATATAAGAAAAACAAAAAGAAAGCTAAAGATTATTAGTCACAAGAAGATTCTTAAAGACTATCATATGCTTAAAGGACTCTACGAACCTTCAATTATCAAAATTCTTCAAGAATGTAAAAATTGTTGTAATAATTTAACAAAACATCTTACTCTTAATGAGAGTAAGTTAAAAGACACCCTAGATCACATTCATGAAATTTTGCCCTTTATTTTTAGGTATCAATCATTTCGTCTTTTTAAAAGATTGTACAATTCTGCAAATTGTTATATTATAGGACAGGAGAAAAGATATATCATTGACCCCAATGCTACAGAAAGTAGAGAAATTGAAATTTTACAAAAATTTGTAGGTGAAAACATCAATCAGATAGAAGGTATTCTTTTGACACATGAACATAGTGATGGGATTAAATTAGCTTTATCACTAAAAGAGCAGTTTGATCTACCCATTTTTGCACCAAAAAAGTTGGCTGAAGATGAAAGATTAGAATCTTTAAGAATTAACTATCTCTTAGAGGACAATGAAGAAATAGGTTTAAATCCCGATGGAAGGAAAGGAAATGATAAATGGTCATTAAAGGTGGTCAAACTTTCAGGACACACAAAAAAGTCTTATGGTTACTTAGATAGCCGAGGAATACTTTTTGCGGGAGATTGTTTCAATGTTGGGGGAGCTACAATAATTGCAAACTATGATAATGCTTTGGACGATTACATCAGAAGTCTTAAAAGTTTGCTGAAGTTAAAAATTAAATTTATTCTTCCCACTCATGATGAGGTTATAACTAATCCAAAAACTTTCATAAGAAAACAGCTTAGATATGTTGAAGATAAAGAAAGACTAATACTTAAAGCAATAAAAGCAAATAGATTTTCTTTAGAAGAAATTGCTTTAGAAATCAATAAAAACCCAAAAATGCATGTTGAACCAAAGGATGAGACAACTCTAATCCCCTATCTTAAAAGACTAGTTACTAACAATATAATTGAACAAAGAGGGGAGGAATACTTTTTTCCACAGAAAAGAAAACTTTTTCAGAGAAGAATAAACTTATGAGGATGGGTAATCTCTAAGTATTTTGAGTATCTTTTTGTAAGATATTAAGACATTCTATTTCATTTTACGACTTTGAATTATTGAACAAAGAGGAACAAAAGTCATAAAAAGAGGCATTCAAAGTTTCAATAATGATAATTATAAGAAAAAATATTTGTGATCCTTCTAAATGTAATCAT
>CAZEQQ010000444.1:0-2709 GCA_964514425.1 uncultured archaeon | reverse complement strand
TTTTTGGTGATCCTACACAAGCTATTGGTGGAAATATTTTAGGACATTGGGCAACTACCCGTTTCTATATACGTAAATCTAAAGGCGAAAAAAGGATTATTCGAGTATATGATTCTCCATATTTACCTGAATCTGAAGCAGTTTTTGCTATAACACCTGAAGGGTGCATAGATTCAGAAGAATAATTTTTTTTATCTTGAAAGGTTTCCACAAACGGGACAATATTTCCATCTACTATCTACAACAGAACCACATTTGATACAGCCGGTTCTATTTTTATAAGGTATTTTTTCGACATCTATGCGCCCGTTTGGTCCAGATAGAGTGATAAATCTAATACTGTTCATATCTTTTGGAGTGGGTATAATGTCATTACCGTAATCTATAATATTTTGTTCCTTGAAATAGTTCACATTATTCATTGTTGTTTTAGGAGAATTTTGATAACCATTAGGTATATTTTTCTCTCTACCTATGTCAATATACGTGAGTTCACTATCATCAATCGAAATCCTTTCTTCAGTTGTTCTAGTTTCTTTTTGTCCATATCTTATAGAATCATATCCATCAAGCCCTAAATCAACATTCTCATTAAGACTATTGTGAGTACTAGGAGGTTTTAAGTCCATGTAATTGCCTTTTGTTCTTTGTGAGTGATATTTTTCATAAATTTTACAACATTCAGCAACTTGACAATAACCATCCATATGCAATGGGTTTTCTGAAGGAGCAATAGTAATTTTTCCTATTGCTAAGAGTTCATCTTCATAACTAATTTTCCATTGCTTACTTATTGCACGTAATACATCTTTTGCATCAAATTTAGTGCCATTGATCTCAATTACACCTTTTATATCATCAATTATCATAAACTCACCAAGAATTATTATATTTCAGTGCCTATTTTAGAGATTAGTTTTGATACAAAATAGCACTTCATATATTACAGTAATAAAGAAATAAAATAAAAAGAAGTATTACGCACATAATTCTGTGGGTATTACGTTAAAAAGAAAGAAGTAAACTAGTCATGCTTACTTTTAATGATTTGCAAAGCTCTTACAAGCCAATCCTCAAGTTTAGCCATAATATCGGAAAGTTTTTCAGGAGGTAATAAGTTTGCTTTTGGCATTTTTTCTATGTCTCTTATTGTCATATTTACTTCTCTAAGCATTGGAGACATACCTACTTTAGATTCTATCTCATCTCTAAGATTTTGCAATAGTTCTGCTGTCGCTTCACATGAACTCTGGGGAGTAATCATATGACTAATTTGAGTAAATTTCTTCTCTAAATTCTTCAACAATAGATCTATTTCTTCAGAACCTGTTTCAACATTTTCAATGCTAAATTTAGGAGGTTCATAAGGTGTTTCTTTAACGGGTTCCTCTATTTCTAACTCTGATTCTAAAATTTCTGAGCTCTTGAAAGTTTTTGGTTTTTCGTGAGTTTCTCTTTCTGGTTCTTTGTAGGCATATTTTGTTTTTTCTGGATATATAGGTTCTTCATATTCACTTTTATCTTGATTAGTTAGAACTTTTCCTGATAGTTCGTTTAAAACATCCCATATTGCTGAGAGGTCAGAAGAAACTTTATCATTTTTGTTTGCCATTTCTTCTAAGATTCTATAAATTGTCTGTACTTCAAGAATTGGTTTATCTACTTTTGCAGATACTTCTAACATCATATTTTGTAATATTGTTGAATCTGTGTAAGGTTTATCGATTTTAAAAGAAATTTCATTCAGCTTTTCATTATAAAGTAAGATCTCATCCATACTGCTTTTTAAACCCAATAGTTCCAACAACATATTTCTTATTGTTGGTATTTCAGCTACATAAGGGAGACTTTTATTAATTTCTGGCAATAACTCTGTATTTTTCACTATTTTTTCTGCATCACCAAAATTTAGCGATTCTAATTTTTGTTCTAGAACAGTTATTCTTTCAGTTAATCGGGACATGTTTTCTTGTACTGAATTAACAAAATTTGACAATGAGTTAATTGCTGTGATTAATTCGTGAATTTTTTCTTCTGGGTTACTCATTTAAACACACACTCTAATAATACTATAACCTATAAAAAGATTTTTGGATAGAAGTAAAAAAATTATTCGGTAAAGCTAGTTTATTTTTTTAAATTTCTTTAATTCATTCACTTATCTCTTATATTTTGAGTAAAAATAAAAGTTTTTTAATTGTAGCACATTGTCCAAAAATCTTAAGAAGAGAATTATTTTACGATACTTAATTATGTCAGAAAGAGATATTGTAGAGCTGCTCATTAAGTGGCGTTCTATGGCAGTTATGTTAGAACGTGAAGAATTTAAGAAAATTGCAGGTGAACAGAAAGGACTTATTGCAGCTATTTTACTATTCATTCTTGAAAGTAAAGAAAAGTAAATATAGAACTAGTTTAAGTGGTATAATAATGAGCCTTAACGATTCAGAGTTTTATTCCCGGATGGCTGTTGAAGCTAATGAATTAAAAAGGGAGCTTCCTACTTTTAAGCCAATTGATAACAATATGCTTCGCTGGAGAGGATTTATCTTTGGTACTGGCTATTATGAAGGAGGAGTATTTATTTTTGAGATAGAAGTCCCTCGGGAATATCCGTTTAAACCACCTAAAGTTGAATGTTTAACACGAATTTTCCATCCTAACTTTTTTGAGAAGAGAATTTGTGTTGGCGTTTTAGCTGCAAATTAG
>CAZEQQ010000443.1:0-2712 GCA_964514425.1 uncultured archaeon | reverse complement strand
TACCTCTTTCTGTTTTCATTTTCTTTCTTTTCAACTTCTACTTTTCCCTTCTTTTCGTATAATTCGTTGAACTATCTCTGGAGTAATCAAAGGTCTAGCTTGGATCACTACACTCCATTTAAGGTTGTTAGTTTCATCATTTTTTACAAAGTGAAAAATTGCACAAGAACCTTTTCCTGTTACTCCTTTCTTTTTTAACTCGAACCCCTTCTGTCCAAAATAGGTTAAAATGTCTGGCTGTTCTTCTTCTTGTATCATTTATCCTTGCCCTCCTATTATATCGCGTAGTCTTCTCTTGAACTCCGATTCATAACTTTTTTCTTCTTATATTCCATTTTTATATCTTCTACGATTTCTAGTGCCTTGATATATTGCTCTACTGTGAAATGATTGTACTTTGCATAGACATTTTTGATTAGTCTAGCTCTAACTAACCTTTTCTTCACTATCTCCCAAATATCATCAAAGTATTCATCTTTAGATTTATCCCCATAATATGAAGATAATTCAGTAGCTAAAGAACCTATCATTGAACAAATATGTTCACATTCATCTTTAGTGATAGTTTGTTTTCTGTAACGTACTGACTCGTTTCTTAAGTCTCTCACATCACTAGAAAGGTTGTCACATTTTTTCGTGAGTTCATTGTAAATCTGTTTTAAGAATTCTACTTCTTTAGTAAGATTTTCAACCTTCTTAGTAAGAACGTCTGTTAAATCAACTATGAATCTGTCACTTGTTTTATCTGATGTCAAAGTATCACCTCCTGAAGCTGTTCTTCTTTTTGATATTCTCTCACTATTTTCCTTGCTCCACGTCTTATTAGTTCACTTCGTGATAGCCCATGTTTCTTGGCTATTAGATCTAATTCTTGTACTAGTTTTGTTTTTGTCCCAAAAGCACATATTATTGTCCTATTTGACATCTTCTTATCAACTCCCCTGAATTTTATAGTAACCCTCTTTAGGATTATAGATCGTTCCATCTTTCTTCAGATTCTGAAGAGCTATAAGTATTTCAGTTGTTTTACATTCATAGTTTCCTAGTTCTAAAGATTCTTTTAGTTCTTCCAATGTAAACCCTTCTTTTCTTTCTAAAGATTTACAATGTTCTATTATTGTAGCAATACCAAGAAGTCTTTTTTGTGTCATACGCTTTTCCTTATCTTGTTTCAAAATATCTTTACTATTTTTCTTCAATTTAGCTGTTAAATTATCTCCCAAAAATACGAGATTTTCAATAGTGTTAACGAATATTTCCCCTGTGACGTATTCCTCTCCTAGCTCTTTTATTTGATCCTTTAGTTCGTCATTAAATTTTGCTAAGTTATTTATCCAATGTTTTTCTATAGAATGTATATTGAATGTCAAAGTATTATACAAGTTATAATCAGTCAATGCATATAAGTATCGTTTTCTATTCTGTGGACAAGGTGATGAAATTAGAAAATTGTTTTTTTCTAATACTCTAAGATAGGAAGAAATTGTCTTTTCTGTCGGTTTTTTTTCTTCCATAAAGTCTCGAACTTCATCAGCGCCTACTTTTCCTATGTTAGATTCTCTTATTGCTTTCTTTGTCGCTTCATATGTCTTTTTGTGTCTACTGTCTATACTTGCCATTGTATCCTCAAAAATGTCAGAAAATAATTCTAATGTTAGGATCACATCAGCAGGAAAAATCAGTACACGTTTTTTCCCATTAACAGTAACTATAGGTCTTTCATTTATTATAGCCATAATTGTAGATAATTTACGTAATTTCTTTTCGTGTCGCATTGATGCTGAATTTTCATAAGAATAATTCACCATTCCAGGTTGAAGAAAAACTTTGATACATGCTTCTCTTTTTTTCCTTCTTTCTTCTTCTTTTTTCTCTTCAAAACTTCCAAATATTTCTCTTCTTTTTTCAATAACTTCTCTTACCCAGTAATCGAAAACCAGGAAGAAATCGTATTCTATTTCAGGATCATAATCTATATAACAATCTTTATCTTCTGTTGCATTCTCGATTACTGCTTGGTTTTTTCCCGCTGATTCTTCCATACTTATGATAAGTCCTCGATTAAGGTTTTCTGCATTTTTTGTTGCTTTAGTTGTTGTTTTAACAACACACATGTGCTTCCCTTCTTTCACAACAGCTTCCCAATTTCCTTCGCTTGTTTGTACTGTTACTAATCTTTTCGATGGAAGTTCATCAGGATTTGTTAATGATCTTAAAAGATGATCCTCTTGTATATTGTCTATTTCTTTTCCATTATTAATGGTTGTAGTATCTTCTCCTGTATACAATATCTCACAATCTTCAGGTATTTTAGAAAGCCAATACTGAATTCCTTGAGTACTACTTGATGTAAAATAATGTGAATAAGTTGCAGGGAAAAGCGGTAAGATCTGTTCTATTAGATAACTTTTACCTGTAGAACTTTCTCCCATACTAATTATAGACCCAGCATGATATCCTAAAAACAATGTCAGAAATACACCTATCTTATTTTTTTCTTCTCTTACTATTCCTACATATTCACAAGCTCTTCTAATAGCAGTTAAAGGATCTCTTTTTATCTCATCATAAATCTCTTGATATTTTTTTTCTGATTCTATTTTTTGTTTTCTTTTATTATGCTCTGTCAAAATGTCTATTTTATTTTTAACATCTTTAGAAAGAAAACTAGGTTTTTCTTGATGTCCTAGTTCATTGAAAGCATCATTTAGA
>CAZEQQ010000442.1:0-2723 GCA_964514425.1 uncultured archaeon | reverse complement strand
ATTATCCCTTAGTCCTTTTAGGAGATGCTTTAGATGAGTTAAAAGTGAATGGTTTTTCTACCTTTTTTAACACTATTATTGTTCAAATGCTCGTGCTTGTTATACTTTCATGGCTTTTGTTATTCTTAGCTGCTTATTTATGGACAATAGGTACATTTCGTTTTGAGAGAGATATTAGACAAGAATTTTTTGAAATATTAACTGAACATAGTATGGCTTTCCACGACACAAACGACTCAGGGGAGATATTATCCATGGGTATGAATGAGATATCACAAGTAAGATTTGCTTATCAGCCAGCAATAAGAATGCTACTTACTGCCTTTTTTGCTATAAGTATCTCTATCTATTTTATTTGGCAAATTGATCTCTACATTGGAGTGGCATTAGTTTTTACATTCATTATTTACTTTATTTTAGCTTGGCATTACGCGAAAAGAGTTGCGCCTATTAGAACCAAAATTGCAAAAGGTTTAGGCAATGTCTCAAAAAGTACACAAGAAGTTTTTAGAGGTATCGACGTCGTTAGATCATTTAATGCACAGAAAAAGGAAATAGAAAAATTCACTGTTTATAGTAATGAATTAGCTGAAGATACCAAACGTGAGGGTTATCTTAGCGCGTTTTACTGGCCAGCTCTTTTAACTATTGTAGCTAGCGGTATTGCTTTTGGTTATGGGTTATATTTAGCAATAATAGGTACAATTACTGTTGGTGGTATTATGAAGATTATGACTTTGTTATTAGCACTCAATGCTCAAAATATGGGGTTACCTCAAAGGATTATTATGCTTCAAGCGGGTTTTGTTAATGCTAAGCGTATATGGGAGGTATTAACCTATAATGATCCAATGGAAGAACCAGAGACTTCTACTTCGATTTATTGGGATTCGGATATTACTTTTGATAATGTTACTTTCGTTTATCCTGGAACCACAAAACCAGTTTTGAGAAATGTTTCATTCAATGTACCACAAGGTTCTAGAGTTGCAATTATAGGAGGACCAGGTTCAGGAAAATCTACAGTCCTTAAACTATTACTTCGTTTATATGATGTGCAAGAAGGAGAGATAAGAATAGGAGAGACGCCTATTCACACTGTAAGAACAAAAGATGTTCGAGACAAAGTAACATTGGTAGAGCAAGATATTTTTCTTTTTAGTGACACAATAAAAAATAACATTGCCTATTCTAAACCAACAGCTTCTGATGAAGAAGTTACTCTTGCAGCTGAGCGTGCTCAAATAGCTTCTTTTATAGAATCACTCCCTCAAAAATATGAAACGGTTATAGGGGAGCGAGGAGTTACTTTATCGGGAGGACAGAGACAACGGGTAGCTATTGCTCGAGCTCTTATATCGGACCCTAAAGTATTACTGTTAGATGATAGTACCTCCGCTGTCGATATCAAAACTGAATTACGTATTCGTTATGCAACAGAAGCTTTGATGGAAAGCAGAACTTCAATAGTTGTTACTCAACGTCTTACAACGTTAGTTGCTGCAGATATGATTATTTTACTTAAAAAAGGTGAGATTATTGATATTGGTACACACAATGAACTAATTGAGCGCTGTTCCGATTATCAATTTATGTGTCAATATTTGCCTGTACAATCATCTGACACCTTAGATAAGGGTGTTTCACAAGAAGGAGTTGGTAATTAATGGCATATAGAGGTGGTCCTGCAGGAGGAGGAAGAATGTTAGGTGCGGATATGAAAAAATTATCTCGACCTACGAGTGTGATAATTAAAGGCTTATGGGGTTATATATCAGTCTATAAAGGCCAATTGTTGTTAATTACACTTATTATTATTATTTATACTCTCACCGCTCTTATCAACCCAATCATTCTAAGAGAAGGCATAGATTATACAATAGCTACTTCCGAAGGGGGCAGTTTATCTGTTCAAGATTCTTTCGTTAGAAATAGAATAATTCTCTTTGGAGGGTTGTTTTTATTTCTTGGTGTTCTTGGATGGGTTTTTATGAGCATATCTACACGTCAATTATCGAAATTAAGTGCGAATATGGTTGATGGAGTACGTATTGATCTCTATAAAAAACTCCACGATTCCGACATGGCTTTTATAAAGAATGAACAAAGTGGAAATATTACCGCAAGAGTTACTTCTGACACTAATGAGTTAACAGTAGGAGTTACCCTTTCTACTTCCATTATTTCTCAACTTTTATTAGTTGTAGGGTCGTTTATTTTACTTTTCCAAACTAGCTGGATAATGGCGGTGGTAGCTTTAACAGCCATACCTATTGCGGGTTTAATCAGCTGGTTTTTCAGTTATTTTGGAAGAAGAGCTGTAATAAAAATTCGTAGAACTTTTGGTATTGTATCTGGTAAAATGGCTGAAAGTTTAGCTGGTGTAGCTGTAAGTAAAGCGTTCAATAGAGAGAAAGAATTAGCTAAAGAGATGAGATATTTAAATGAACAGCACTACAAATATTCTCGACAGTTCGGCTTTCTTATGATGTTTATTATGCCTGCTATTAGTGCACTTAATATTATTTTAGTGACTGTTGTTATTTATGTTGGAGGATGGTTGTCAACAACTTCAGGTGCTATTACTATCGGTCAAATATTTATGGGTGCAACTTTAACCCAACGTTTTCTTTTACCCATTATTATGTTGGCTTTATCCTACCCTCAGCTTCAGACAGCTTTTGGTGCAATGGATAGAATCTACGATATTCTAGAAGCTAAAC
>CAZEQQ010000441.1:0-2747 GCA_964514425.1 uncultured archaeon | reverse complement strand
TTCTTCCACTTCTTTAATTACTTTCATTTCTCCATTAACAGTGATTATTACTAACCTTTTGCGATTACTTTCAAAATCACTAGCTACAAGAATATGGGTCGAATCTATCCACCTTACAGGTTCCCATCTGCATTCTTTATCTCCTGAAATTAATTTTGTTAAAGGTTTTTCTTCTTTTGTTTCCAAATTGAACAATACTAGCTCTTTCTTTACGTTACTATGTGTAATTTGTATCAAGGCTTGTTTTTGTTCTTCATTAACACAATGAATTGTAGGAACTCCAACTTTCCCTTGATATATTAACTCTGATTGATTGCTTTCTACAGGTATTTTATGCCTATAAATATCAAACACAGATTTATCTCTAGTATTTGAGTTATAGTACAAATAATTGGAACTCATTTCTCCTTTGAGATTCTTTGATTTTCTGTCTTTTGTTATTTCGATATGGTCATTGTCGTTATTTATAACCACTAATTGAAAGTTCTCATCTCCTCCTTCATCTCTGTTATAAATTATTGTCCCATCAGGTAAATAGGAAGGATTTGTACACCTATTAAAATCATATGTTCTTCTTTTTGGCCATAAAGCGCAATTCTCTTTTATTTCATTTGAATACAGTTGAAAGTGTCCTGGACCATCATAAACATAAACTACTTCATTTCTCTCTGGATGCCAAGAAGCTCCTCCTGCACTATTTATTGATAAATATTTCATGAATACTGATTCCTTTTCCATAAAATGAAGTTTTAATATGTTTATTTGAAAGTTATGATTCGTTTTTCAGATGAAGATAATTTATTTACTTCTAATGCTTCTAACTAGCCCATGCTCATAAGTGCACTTTTCACTAGACACTTGTTTTTAACATAAAAATGTACTCGATAAATATTTTGTTGAATATATAATCACAGCATATTACGCCTATATAGCAAAATATTAAGGTTTTAGTTTATTTCATGTTTCACAAATTATTTTTAGAGCGATTTTAATTTCTTTAAAATGTTTATTTAAACGGTAAGTGTTTTTACGTTGGTTGGACACAATTAGGCACACCATATATTTATATAGAGGAAATCATTTTTCGGTTTAATCAGTTAAAAGGACATTTAATATGAAGACTATGTCTGAAAGAATGAAAAAGAAGCAGAAGTGGCCTGCTTTCATTGATTTAGAGAAGTATAAACTTCCACATCCTCAAATTTATCTAATAAAAGAACGCTGCAAAGAATGTGATTTTTGCATTATTCATTGTCCACGTGAGATACTTGAGAAATCCGATGAGATCAATGATAAGGGCTACCATCCTCCAAGGTTAAAAAAGAATAAGACCTTTGATGATTGTGCAGAATGTCGGTTTTGTGAACTGATCTGCCCAGAATTTGCGATTTATGTTATAGAACCTGAAGAAAAAAAGCAAGAAGGTGAACGACAATAACAGCAGAAAAGCAACCTTTTAATGAAGTTTTAACAGGTGACCATTATACCACAGGAAATGAAGCTGTAGCTGAAGGAGCTCTAGCGGCTGGTGTCAAATTTTTTGGAGGATATCCCATTACACCAAGTTCAGAAGTAGCAGAGCACATAGCTAAGCGTCTTCCTCAAGTAAAAGGTCATTTTATTCAGTTTGAAGATGAAATAGCATCAATGGCAGCTATTATTGGAGCAAGCTGGGGAGGAGCGAAAACTATGACAGCGACCTCAGGACCGGGTTATTCTCTTATGCAAGAAAATATAGGTTTAGCTATCATGATGGAAGCTCCATGTGTTGTTGTTAATGTTCAACGAGCGGGACCCTCCACGGGTTTACCTACTTTAGTTGGACAGCAAGATGTAATGCAAGCAAAATGGGGAAGTCACGGAGATTATGAGCCTATAGCTATATCTCCTAATAGTATCCAAGAATGCTTTGATCTTGCTATTTTGGCATTTAATTATGCTGAAAAATATCGAGTTCCCGTTACAATTTTAATGGATGAAACTATTGGACATATGAACGAAAAGTTAGTTATTCCTGAGAAAGAAAAGCTAGATATCTGGAATAGAAAGAAACCTCAAAAAGGCGACCTTACTTATAAGCCCTATTTAGCTGATGAAGATTTGGTTCCACCTATGGCAACAGCAGGTGAGGGTTTTAAAATTATGACAACAGGCCTTACTCATGATGAGAAAGGTTATCCTTTAATTGATGCTAAAACCCACGAAAAACTAGTTAGACGTCTAAGTGAAAAGATCCGAAAAAACAAAGATGAAATAATTAAATTGGAAGAATACAAGCTTTCTGATGCAAAAATTGTTCTTATTTCCTTCGGAATTAGTTCTCGAGCTGCAAAAGGTGCTGTTAATTTAGCACGCGAGAAAGGTATCCCTGTGGGATTATTACGATTAATTACTATTTGGCCTTTCCCTGACGAGCAAATCTACAAGATTGCACAAAAAGCAGATGTAATAATAGTTCCAGAAATAAATTTTGGTCAAATTACACGAGAAGTAGAACGTGCTTCTCATGGTAAGTCTAAGGTTATTGGTTTGCATAAGCTAGGAGGTAGTATTCATACGCCTTTAGAAATTTTAGAAGAAATAGAGAGGAATAAAAAATGACTCAAGAAATAAATAAGTATGAGTTGCTCGATTCTCATGAGCATCCTTTTGATTCTTATCTCCGACGAGATAGGATGCCGCATATCTGGTGTCCTGGTTGTACATTAGGTTCCATAACCTCAACTTTGATTGATTCAATAAAAGCT
>CAZEQQ010000440.1:0-2747 GCA_964514425.1 uncultured archaeon | reverse complement strand
TCATATTTTTCCACTTTCTCTAATAATCTTAAATCACGAGATTCTCTAGCAGCATCTTTCAAAATGGAAAGTAATTTAAAATTTTGTTCTGTTGGTGTTCTTTCATCGCTAAGAGCTTCGTCAGCGTATTTTTCACATTCTTGATATTCTTTAACGAGACAGTAAGATTGTGCTAAATTGATTATTGTAGAAAGTTTCACTTGAAACTCATTTTGAGTTAATGGGTAATGATATATTTCCAAAAATACTTTTAATGATTCTTCATAATTTCCTTGAATAGCATTGATTATTGCTATATTTGTGTTTATAGCTACTTGAGCTCTTTCATTCTCCAATTCTTCTGCTATTCTTGCAATTATTTCCAACATTTCTTTAGCTTTTGCTATTTCTCCTCTTCTTCTCAAAATCATAGAATAATGGTTAGCGGTAATAATAAGGATTCGTCGATGATTAATTAAAAGCGAATAATTGAAAGCTGTTTCTATTAATTCTATGGCTTCATTTAATAATCCTTTTCTAGCTAAAGTTGTTCCATAAATCGTTTGAATGAAATAGAATTGTGCTCTAAAATATATTTCATTACTGTTTTCATACAATTTTTTGAAATTTGAGTATATTTCCTCTATTTTTTCATCCTTGTGGTACCTATAATATACATCACATAGATCACCTAAAATCTTCGCTTGAATGAGAGGGGGATAAGAAGCTGTCGTTATTGTGTCAGCTTCATCAAGAATATCTTTTGTTGGAGATATTTGAGACCTAATGACTAGTAGACTACTGTAGCACCATGATTCAGGTTTGATGTCATACATCATTAAATCATTTCCTTTTCCTACCATTGAAAACCATATAGAGGCGAGTGTTCCTATGAGATTATTATAAGGGTATTTAGTTAAAATAGCTTTGAAGAATTCTGTCCAACTTGAAGCGCTTTGATCAAACACAAAATTGGTAGCTAATATTATTCTTTTATCTTCTTCTGATGCTAATTCTAAAAAGGGTTTCAATTCATATGGAAACTGCTGTGAGATGATTTGCCATTTGTTTAAAAATTCTTCAGGGTTAGTTTTCTCTTCATATGCGTCTTTATGTGCTCTATATTGATTTTCACTATCAATTATTACTACATTAATGTGAGCTTGATTATCATTAACAAGATGCTGAACCCGGTACTCAAAAAGTGTCCCCAGAAGTGCAGTGTTGCTTTCTTTTTTCTGGATATATGTTGAAGGATCATTAGTGTCAAAATTTACTACTTTGTTACAAATTTTGCAATTGAAATTAATCATCGTTAAACGAATAAAAGTTTAAGCTCTTTTATTTCTATTGCTAACAATCTATGTTAATACTTTTAATTAATTCTATTTCATAACACAATTATTGTAATTTGCTGTTTCTATTGGCTTATTCTTTAAAAATATCTTCTTATAATAATTTTTTTTAATAATTCCCAAAATATCAGTGAAGCATTTAAAAATAAGTGCAGAAGAACTCTTTATATCAGATAATTCTGGGCATTTGTACTAAACTTAGATTTTTAAAAGAGAACTTAAAGGAGACTTAGAGCACAATGGTTACTATTACACCCAAACAACAAGATAAGTTTGTGCAGGAATTAGAACAACATAATGAAGAAGATATCTACAGCAGTTATTCTCCAAATTATACTCAACGAGCTATTTTTTATCAATCATCTACCAAAGAATACGTTAAAGTAAGTGATGGAGCTGAATTATTGGTCTATTATACAAAACACACTTCATCTCCCACTGGTTTGACTATTGTTTTTGTTCCTGGTTGGTCAACAGCACCTTATTCTTGGAATGATACTTGGGATGAATTACACAAATATTTCGATTTGTATGTTATAGAAACGAGAGAAAAAAGAACTTCTAAAGTGAAATGGGAGCATAAAGGTCCTATGGATAGACATGCTCAAGATATTAAAGAGGTTCTCGCTCATTATCAATTTAATCCTGAAAAAACCATTCTCATGGGTCCTTGTTTTGGTGGATCAGTAATAGCTAGAGTAATGGCACAAGGATGGTTTAAACCAAGAAATGCTATTTTTGCGAGTTCAACAATTAAATTTCCTTTTCCAAGATCTATGTTGCCATTGGCTTACATTTTTCCTAGTTTTTTTTATCGTCTAGTAGCAGTACCTCTATTAAAAATGTGGATGTCTTTAACAGTTGGAAAAGGGATACAAAGAAAAACCTTCTTTGAACTATTTGATAATGGAGATGGCTTTAGATGGAAAAAGTCTAGGTCTTTACACAGATATGACGCTCGACCAGATTTTAGTAAAGTTGAAACTAAATCATGGATTTTTGGAACCGTAAAAGACCGAGTACATAACCGTAATGATGCACAAATGTTAGCAGATTTGATGTCAAATGGCGAATATAAAGAAGTACAAAGTTACTATTTCATGCATCATAACCCAGGATGTAAAGAATGGGTGAGAGAAATTATGGAATTATTAGAGATAAATTCTAAGTAAGCATCAAATAGAAAATTTGACCAATTGTCTCAAATTCGAGTGTTATAGAGTGAAAATGATGAAAGAATTAGAAACATCATACATTTTCTTGATTCATTATCCATTGAAGGGGTTCATTAAACATAATTTCTTGATTCGCTTTCCACTGATTAAGTGATAAATCAAAATTTTTGTCATAAAACCAATAGAACATGCTCTTTAGATGATCAAAACGGAAAAATTCTATACTATCACAAATTCC
>CAZEQQ010000439.1:0-2753 GCA_964514425.1 uncultured archaeon | reverse complement strand
CCTAATTTATTCACTTCTTCTTTTAGTTGTTTTTCTAATTTTGCTATCCTTTCATCACTATGATAATCGCCAATAGGTCTTAAAAGGGCCATCTTTGCTAAATTCATACACATGTCTTCTCCACCACCCACGCCTACACCTACTGTATAGGGGGGGCAGCCTAAACTTCCAGCTTGACTAACTGCTTCAATAGCAAATTCTAAAACTCCTTTAATTCCTTTACCAGGAGGAAGCATTTTGAGTTTTGCTACATTTGAAGAACCTCCACCTTTAGGCATTGCGGTTATTTTGAGTTTATCACCTGGTACAAGATCAATGTAGAACCAAGGAACATATCCTCTATATCCCACGTTAGTTTTTGTATTTCCATCAAACAAATCTACTGAATTTGGTCTTAATGGTATCAATTGTGTTGCTTTCTTTGTTGCCTCTTGTAATAAGGTTTTGACTTGTGATCTTAGTGGAAATTCATCTCCTAATTGCACAAAAAAGGACACTAATCCTGTATCTTGACATATTGGTTTTGATTCATCATCTGCAATTTTTACATTTTCTAAAACTGCTTGAAGTTGAGATTTTCCTAGTTCTCCTTCTGTTAGTTTTTCACTTTCTTCTAAAGCTACTCTTACATCTGTAGGGAGTATAGTTGATGTTTTTTTAAGTAAATCAACAGCTGTTTCTATTACTATATTGTTTAACTCTTCCATCTAAATCACCAAATTTTTTATTATTTCATCTTTGTTTTTCATGACTTCATCATTGACATTAGCAGTCAAATTGTTTCCTTCAGTGTCAATTGTAACAACCAATGGACCAAATTTTTCTACTTCATAAACCCATAAACATTCAGGCATTCCTAATTCTTCTAACCAGAATACATCTTTTACTTTTGTAATTCTGTTTGCGGCTAGAAGTGCTGCACCACCGGTAAAAGCAGTGTAAATACACTTTTCTTCTTTACAAGCTTTAGCTGTTCGTGCGCCCATTCCTCCTTTTCCAATAATCAACCCTGGATGAAAGGCTTTAATAAATTCATCTTGAAACATTTCCATCCTTGCTGATGTTGTTGGTCCAGCTGCAATGACTTTCCATTCACCTTGATCATCTTTCTGCATTACAGGACCACAATGGAAAAGCCCTATTCCTTTAAACTCAACAGGAGTTTCTTTGTTTTCTTTATATAGTTCTAAAGCATTGAGATGTGCTTCATCCCTTGCTGTAACTATTATCCCCGTGATATAAACTATATCACCTATTCGTATTTTTTCCAGTTGTTCTGGTTCAATTGGAGTCTCTAGATAGTATTCCATAAAGTGTATTTTATTAACTTTTTTTTTAACTTTTCGCACACCATAGAAATTAAAACAAATCATAGGAAAAATAGGACAAAAAACTAATGAATACTCTCAAAATTGAATTGAAGTCGCTACTAAAGTAGGAGATGTTCTTTTAAATATTTTAAACACTGCTCTTCTGTATTTTCGATTTCTTCGTTCATTACTGCTTTTAATAGTAGTTTTTTAACTTTCTCTATTTCTTTTCCCTCAATGTTAAATTTTTTATTCAAAACTGTACCATTAACAGCTAATGTAAAAAATATTTTTTCTTTATTATTTAACAGTTCTATAATTTTGTTTCGTATATTATCAAGAGATTGAGGTTTCTTTTTCAGATTATTCTCTGCTAATGCAAGCGATATTATGTTGTGAGTATAAGGATGGGTACAGTAAATAAAATATCTAAGATTTGACTTTTTTGCGGAATCGTTAATCTCGTTAAAGAATTTTGGTAAGTATGTTAATATTATGATTATCTGATTGATTTCTTTCCTCGAAAAACGATGTATCTTTAAAAACTGCTTAAGCTGAGGGACTATAGTTTTTTCTTCTTCATCAATATTTTTCAGGAATTCTAGTTCTCTAAAGAATGTACAAAAACAATCTATTGGATCAAAAGAACCTTTAATTTCCAAATATTCAAGAATTTTTTTGATTGTTTCCTTTACTGTTTTTGTTTTATAACTCTCTCCTTTACCCTTATCCAAGTTTATTTCTGGGTACAGATAACTAAAGAGGTTTAAACTACACATCAAATCGAAAGTTTTTGAAGGGTTTTGACTAAAGGCTAAATTCAATTCATTGATTATTCTATCTTTAGGGACTAAGGGTAGATTTTTTGCATTCCTATTGATACCTTCGCGTGTTTCATCTTCAATATCAAATTGTAGTGTTATTGAAAAACGTAAAGCTCTAAACATTCTAAGATAGTCTTCTTTAAAAACTATATCTGGCTCGGAAGTTGCACGTAGAAGTTTATTGTTTATATCTTCTATTCCTCCAAAAACATCTACTATGTTATTATCTACTAAAACCAAAGTATTTATTGTAAAATCTCTTCTCTTAAGATCTTCATAAATTGTTCCTTTTTCAATGAAGGGTAAACGTGAAGGAAAACTATACTCTTCTTTTCTAGCAGAAGTAAAATCTAAAATGATGTGTTTTCCTATCCTAATTTGACTAGTTAAAGTCTTATTACTCATCCTTGCAACAGTTGTATTGAATTTTTTTGCAACAAGATTGGTTATTTTATTCATATCTCCTTGAAATACAACAAAATCAACATCATATGATTTTCTCTTTAGTAATATATCTCTAACAAAACCACCTACAATCCCTATATGATACAATTCCCTTTTAGCTATGGAAAAAACGTCATTGATAATAGATAACAGATAATCATCGATTTCTTCTAAT
>CAZEQQ010000438.1:0-2754 GCA_964514425.1 uncultured archaeon | reverse complement strand
ATTTTAGCAGTTCCATCAGCAACATCAAATAAATAAATTCCTAAACTTCCCGCGTCAAGAATCGTACAATTCCTAATAATAAAATGTTTAGTAGTTCCAGTGATGCTAATACTAAAAGTTTCAGAGTTAAAGATATTATAGTTTTCGATCAAATAAGGATGGGATTCTGAGCCATCACCTTCAAAACCATAGGTCTCAAAAGCTGTATCATTAGCAATGTCGATAACAGTATCACTCTGGAGTACAGTTCGTTGAATAGCAGGAGAACCAACCTGTAAGCAAGGATCAAAAAGCATATTTTGCTCATTAATGAAAAAGTCTGAATGTAGTTTTTCATGTGTTGAAACAATAACAGGTGCTATAACGCTAAAAAATAAGACAAAAGCAACTGCAATAGAAAGGGGGAATATTTTATGTTTTAAGTGAATCAAGATAATCCTCTGATTGAAGCGATATCTTATAAGATATATTTAAATCTTTTAAACCTTTCTAAATAAAAAAGAAATCCGACAAAAATCAAGCCAAAAAGTGTTTAGTTTAAATAGGATAAACTAAGAGTAGTATAGTAGAAGAAGAAAAACAAAATTTTTCACTTTCAAGAGAAAGAGAAGAAAAGAGGCAAAAACAACGGTCTCCAATCAAAAAAAGAGAAAAATATTTTTTCACTTTCAAAGAGGACTCTGACTTTGGTTATAAATGAAGATTGAGAAGTTATATTGATACAAATGGCAGAAGCAGAATTAGTCGAAAGAAAGAGAGAAGAGGCAATTTTTTGCAATGAATGTGGTTCAACAGAAATCATTCAAACTAGAAGTGATATAGTATGCAGAAACTGTGGAACAGTAATTGATCAAATTTATATAAACACACATTTTAATAACGATGGAAAAGAATCAATTAGACATGGCTCTCCTGAAAGTAGAAGAGGAGACAATACATTCTTTAAGTTCAATGATGGAAACAATCAACTAGAAAAAATGATAGAATTCAAAAGATTGTATAATTTAGAGAATGCTCAATATGATGCTATAAAGGAAAATACTAGTAGATTATTAGGAATACTAACCGAATTGGGCTTAAGCAGTAATGAGAAAAATAATGTCATGTATAAATTAAAGAAAATATACGCTGATGAAAAAAGAGAGGGTAAAAAGGTGACAAATATTTTTTTGATTTCAGCAGCTCTTACACTTCAACATTTTAAGAATTCGAAGAAAGCAGTATCAATAACTCAGATAACTTTGAAATTCAAAGAACATGGGTGTAAATTAAGCAATAAGAGTATACGTGATTTTTTGATTGAAAACAATGTAAAATACAAAGTAAGTTCACCTGAAGAATTTGTACAGAAATATATGGCAAAAATAAGAAATAATACGAGCATTAGAGAAAAAATAAAAGATACTAGTAAAATTGAAGTGGAAGATGAGATAGATCAAGAACTAGAAATAGAAAAAGTGTTGACATCTTTAGAAAGAATAGCAACCAAATTGTCTACAATAAATCCCGAAGGAAGAAAACCATCAGTCTTGGCTTCATCAGCAATATATCTAGCCAGCGAATTGTTAGCAAAAAAAACACAAGCAAAAATATTCACAAAACAAGAGATAAGCAGGATATGTGACGTACCTTCAACAACACTTCGAGCTCACACGAAATATTTATCGGAAAAAATAAACGTAAAAGTATAAAATGTATAAAATGATAAAATAGTTTTTTCCAGATCAATTTTTCAAAAGAATATAACAAGAAAGAACGTATTTACCTACAAAACAATTCTGCTTTAAAGATCATTGTTTGCTTTTTTTCTCCTTTTTTGTCATTAGTTTAGGATTTTTATGATATAAAAGCGATTATAAGGAAGATAAAAAAGATAAATAGTTAAAATTAACCAAAATTAGAATAACTAAAGTGTCTAGATACTGATGCAAAGAATAAACAAATAGAAAAGTTAATTTTTAGTATTTCATTAAAACTAGAAAAAACTTTTATAAGAAAAATAGCATGTTAACCTATTTCAGGTGAAATTATGAACAGAAAAATAATTCTAAGAGGTTTTATTCTCACACTACTGCTAATTTTTAGCCAATACTCGCAGACGACAATTGGAGCAAGTGTGGAATGGAAAAAAGGTGATACAGTAATAATCTACGAAGATTATGTAGAAGAAATAGAAATAACGAATAAATACTATGATTCAACGGATCCGATAGTAGGAAAAATAAAAGAAGAACAAAATAATGAGTATAGAATAGAAGTAACAAAAGTAAATGAAACAAGTAAAATGATTTCTACTAAGGGATATAGCAAAGATACAAAAGAAGAACCTACAGAATTTACAATGACATATAATGCAACAATATTCCAAGAGTTTTATTCATCAGGGTGGATCATCGGTTTTTTTGCATATGATACGGATAAAAGTAAAACGGTAATGTTGAATTTTGGGTTTTGGCTCATTGTTACTATTTTTGTTGAACCTGAGTGGAAAAAAATTAATGACGGGCTTAGTAAAGGGTTGAATGGAAGTATGGTGATAGCGACGGTAAACGCCGAGGATATAACTTTGAACGATTTTCTTGAAGATTATTGTGTTTCATATAAAATTATGAATGAAGAAACTCTAAGTGAAGCGAAAGAAAAGTTTACAGACTCAACGAAAAAATGGACGTTAGAATTTGATACATCAGGATATAAATATAAGCCCTATTGGGATGCTGATAATTCTAAATACGTGTACTATAGAATGGATAA
>CAZEQQ010000437.1:0-2756 GCA_964514425.1 uncultured archaeon | reverse complement strand
GCAAAGAATGAACCTTGAGCAGGAGCAAAATACATCATAGAAAGTTTATATGGATCACCAGCAAAATATTGTACATTTCCCAAAAGAACTAGTTTTAAGTCTTCATTTTTTATTTTTAGACGATCTAGGAATTCTCCAGCTGTTTTCTTCATCCATTTAAAGAGATGAGGGAAAACTATAGGCATTATGGGAATCATCGCATTTATTTGCCAATCTTCTTTTGGTAAGTTGTGTACATCATGATATATTCCCATGATAACTTTGAAGAACTTATCAATAGCTTTTGAATCTTCAGGGAAATGGTTCTTTAAGATTTTCTTTGTTTTATCTATATTTGCATAAATTGTTATGTCATATCGTCCATTTACAAAACGGTATAATTCATCTCCATGTTTAATAAATTCTAAAATCTGAAAGATATCAAAATCCATGAAAATTTGCCCTTTGTCATCCTTCAAATCAACACCATCTATGTGATGTAAACCAACATCGATTGTGAATCCTTGTCTAGTAAAAGTTGTCGAACAACCTCCTACAACAGAGTGTTGTTCAATGAGTAAAACTCTCTTTCCACTTTTTGCTAGCTTAGCTCCAGAAAAGAGACCACCTAAACCAGAACCAATTACTATTGCATCGTATTTTTCCATGATAGATATAACATTCGATTATTTTTAAAGTTTATTCAAAAATGTTTTAAATCAACTTTGCTTTATTGAAATTATTAAAGGAAAAAACGAAAAATTCAATCGAAATAAGGTTAATCCCTAAAAAATTCTAATTGTTACAAAAAAGAGTTAGAGACCGAATCTAACTCCATCATCATCGTGGTCTATTTCATAACTAAGAGTTCTAATACTTTGAGCCATTGCGATTATAATTAGAACCATTGCTATGACTAAAGCAAAAATAGCTAATGAGAAAGAAATTACAGTAATGTAATACAACTTCCACCCTACCATACCTTGTAGGAGAATGAGTAGAGAGGTCAAAGAAATCAGAAGAACAGAAGTAAAAGCAGATAGCATAGCATCCTTGATGAGTATTGCTTCACTCTGATACTTTTTGAGCATACATTGAGCAATTTTTGCCTTACTTTCTTCATCTTTTTGAAGGTAAAGCAATTTCTGTTTTTGATATGCATAGATGCTATCCTTAATCCTTCCATATCTATTTTGCAAAGTCAGTGTAATCAACCCTATAGCACTAACAAAAATTATTGGTGCGGTTGTTTGTGAGAATAAAGTCATAATGTCTACTGCCATAGTTATCAACCGCTTTTTTGATTTGATTTTTTAAAATTGTTGATATAATTTATTTTAAGTAAAGATGATAACAATAAAGAATTTAAAAGCTATAAATCAGGACTATTATTTTTACACTTTTCTAGATTTAACATATCTCCGTTTATTCTCATTTAGAGAGTCAATCAACCCAAAAATCATACAACACAATTCTTTTAATTAGAAAAAATCATTATTTCATATGCGCGCTTTAATTGCTTTAACACAACCAGAATGTAAAAGAATTATTGCCAAAGGTATAGCTGAACATCCTTTGGTTCATGAAACATTAAAAGAAGGTAAAATTTTTGTGGCTCGAGGGTCAACAAACGCTTACATAATTGAAGAATTAGCAAAAAACTCCATTGCAAAAAACCATTACGTAGCTGGTCAAATGACAGGAGACAAAGAATTATTCAGATTTGGTTCTTTGAATGCAGATAAAAGATTACCAGAGATGGTCTTCGATCAAGGAATGCTAAAGAATGTCACAGATTCAGAGATTGAGATAAAAAATCTTGGCCCTAATGACTTAATCTTTAAGGGAGCTAATGCTTTAGGATCAGATTGGATTGCAGGTGTATATATTGCTCATCCTGAATCTGGTACAATAGGATTAATTGTTCCTTCAGCTATTGCCAAAGGAATTCCAATAATGGTTCCTATGAGTTTAATTAAGTACATCCCTGAAAGCGTCTGGGATTTATCACAGATGATGGGTAACAAAACATTTGATAAAGACTATGTCATGGGTAATCCAATAGGATTGATGGCTATTCCTGGAGAGGCATTTACCGAATTGGAAGCTTTTGATATACTTTTCCCTGAAGTTGATGTCTATGTTATTGGAGCTGGAGGTGTAGGTAGAGCAGAAGGTTCTGTGCATTTCCTTTTAGAAGGAGATGAAGAAGAGGTTAAAGAAGCTTACCACACGATCCAAGAAATAGTAAAAAATGAGAAAGACTATAATCCAGATTTAGATTAAATAGAATATCTTTATCTTTCTTTTTGCCATATTATTTTGTTTTTGAGTATATGTTATGAAATAAAATTTTAGTGGCACCTTATGTGCGTCTAGATGCACACTTTATCAATACAGTTATAGTCGCTTCTATCACACAAATTTTAAGTGCATATAATATTATACTAATCTAATAATGTTAATAAAAACAATTAATTGCAATTTTTAGTAGTTTAGTAAAAGTAATAATTCATATAGTACCTTTTCAAAGTATCTTCATGCAACTCAAAAACATAAAATTTGGACTATTTTTAGTACTATTAATTTTCCCAATTGTAACTCATTCTGTTACTTCTTTAAAAGCAGAGAATGTAGAAAATGATGTTATTAATCTAATGTCTGATGAAGGAGATTTGGCACCAGAATTTGAATTAGTAGATGTTAACACAGAAGAAGTTTTTAGTCTTTCGGATTTTGGAGGTAAACCTGTGCTAATCAATTTCTTCGCGACGTGG
>CAZEQQ010000436.1:0-2756 GCA_964514425.1 uncultured archaeon | reverse complement strand
AGAAATATCCTTGCTCTTGACTCACAAACTTATCCTCTTTTCTACTTCGTTCCTTGAAAAAAAGTAACTCATCACTCATTTTTGATATTACTAACTCAGACTCTGTTATTCCCTCACTAGTTTTACTTTTTCCTTCCCACGAACCTATAAGCCAATAAATATCTTCAATCTGATTCCTAAATTCCATAATTTACGCACTTATTGCTTTTAAAAGGTTTAGCACTTTGAAGAGGATTTATTAAAAAGTAAGTAATAGCAATTACCCATTATAGAGTAACGTTATCGGTTGTTGCGTAATGTTTTTAAACCAAACGTTTGTAGGAACACAGTTACTTTTGAGGTAATTTTATGGAAGATACAACAACAAAAGATAGTGTATACGGTCCAGCGATCGTTTCTGTGGCAAATGGTTTCCGAGCATTTGATGCACCTGTTAGATATCCGCTACTTTTTTCATCTCCTGGTTTTTCATTTGCAACAATGTATGAAAATCCTATGGCTTTGCCGAGGGGATCATCATTTATTACTTTAATAGAGCATTTTATTGGTTTTATAGTATTATTACCTATTTTATTGTATAAAAGAGGTGGAATTAAGCATTTTCTTAACATTCTGAAATCCTTTGATAAAAGAGACTGGATTAGTGTCATATATATTTCCTTTGGAGGATCAGCGATGGGATTATTCTTCTTCCTCATTGCTTTTGGATTAGGTAATCCTACTATTGCAATACTAATACAAAAATCTCAACCATTAATTACATTGGCATTTGCATTCTTTATACTGAAAGAAAAACCTACATTTCGTTACTATGTTGCTTTAATTCTAGCAATAATAGGTATAATGCTTATTGCTACACCTGATATTATTAAAAGCTCTCAAACACTGGAATATACAGGATTAATAGCAATTTTGTGTTCGCTCATTGCTGCATTCTTTTGGGGTGGATCAACCGTTTTTGGTAGAATTCTAACAAAGAAAGTAGATTTTTGGGACTTAACTCTTTTCCGTTATACTGGAGGTTTTACATTCTTATTATTCTTCAATATTGCTTTGTGGACTTATAGTAAAGATTATTTCGGTATGCTAACAACAAAAATTAATGTCTTTGGTCATTTTATTGCACCGGGTGAACCATTTCAACCATTTGACATACAATGGCTTGGAATTTCTGCTATCATTTACTTTGCTTTATTGACAGGTGGAGTCATACCTCTTGCTATCTATTATTTTGGTTTAAAACGTTCAAAAGCTTCAGTTGCAGGTATAGCAGAATTAGCTTTTCCACTATTAGCAATCTTCATTAACTACTATTTCTTAGGATTTGGATTAGAAACTATCCAAATAATTGGAGCTAGTTTATTATTCATCACAGTATCTACACTTTCGTATATCAATGCGAAAGAAATGGAAAGAGCTAATGCACTAAAAGCTGAAGAGAATAAGGCTAAAATGGATAATAAATAGGCTACTTTTTCCTATTTTATTTTTTTCTACTATTTTTTCAGTTAGTATCTATTTATACCAATTATTACTTTTCTCTTACTTTTTAGAAGAAGAGTGAAAAGAACAGTTTTTCCTTTTCCTTATCCAAAAACTTTACAAAGAATTGAAAGAATAAATATATAAGTAGCATAAAATGCAATTTTTGAGGTTTTTAGATTGAAGATAGGAGATGAAGAATATAAGAATGATAACAATAATCCTAGTCAATCTAATAGCCATATCTATAAAGAAATCAAAAACTATATTCTCTTAAGCAACTATGATAAAGCACTGCAAAAACTTGATGAACTAAAAGAAAAAATATCTTCTGATCCGATGGTTTATGTTCATTATAATCTTCTTTTAAGTGAGATTCATATAAACCAGACAAAATATGATTTAGCTTTGGAATTAATTCAGAAAATGCAGATAACGTTAAATCAACACAATTGGTTCCTATTATCCGTTGATGCACTAATTCTTGTATCAGAGATTTTTTACCGTCAAGGTAAATTTGAGGAATGCATAACGGAAATTGATAAAGGAGAAAAAATTTTAGATAATGCAACCAATAAGGGTTCTAAAGAGATAGCGCAAAGGATGGTAGAATTACTTAATCGAAAAGGGACAGTTTATTTAGATTTAGGAGAAACAGATTTAGCCTTAAAATGTTTAGAAGAGTGCATTAGTTTAAGTAAAGTGCACAATTTGCTTGAATATGCTTCACGTTCCTTACATAATATTGGAGTTATGCAGCACACTGTTGGTAACTTAGAGAGAGCGTTAGAAGTGTATATGCAAAGTTATGAAATAGACAAAAAATTGAACAACAGTTTAGGGATAGCTATCTCATATAATAATATTGGAGAGATTTACCGCATTCAAGGAGAGTTGGACAATGCTATACATTATTATAGTGAGTCTCTAAAAAAATGTGAAGAAGTAAAAACTAGACAGATATCTTGCCATGTACTGCATAATTTAGGTTTAATATATAGTGTGAAAGGAGAGGAAGAAGTAGCTGAAGATTATTTCATAAAAAGTTTAAAAATATCAGAAGAAATTGGTAATGAATACGATATAGCTGAAACACTGCTATACATCATCAAACTTTATGCAGAAAGTGGAGAACAAAACAAAGCACAAATATACCTAGATAGACTTGCAAATATCAAAAAGAACAGCACACTCAAGCAAGTAGAACAATTTTATCTTCTATCAGAAGCTTTTCTACTGAAAACTAGTAAAAGAGCAATAAAGCGAGCTCAAGC
>CAZEQQ010000435.1:0-2765 GCA_964514425.1 uncultured archaeon | reverse complement strand
ATATTATTTGGTGAGATTTTAAATAAATTAGTTGTTTTATTAAAAACACTTAAACCTATCTCATCAGCTTCATCTTCATTATAGTATCTTTTTTCATTATATATTTTATTGTATTCTGTTATCCATTCTTTTGTAACAGCTTCAGCATTATCAAATAAATTATTAAATTCTTCAATAGTATTCTTCAGTAATGCACCATCTGATAAAGATGATACTTTCAAATTCCATTCTTTGTTTGTTGATAAAGCTTCTGCTGTTAAATTACTACTACCAACAATCAAGGTATAGACATCTTGAATATCTTTTACTGTGTGACGAAAAATATATCCCTTCGCATGAAAATTACCTTCAGTAACTATTTTAAGCTGAATATTCTTAAATTCTAGTAATCTTTCAAGAGCTCTAGGTTCTGTAAAGTTTTGATATTGCGAAGCAAGAATTTTCCCTTTAATTCCTTTATCTTCTAGTTCTTTGAGAGTATTTATCAATGTTGCAACACCACTATTGGTAACGAAAGCTACTGAGAAATAGAATTCATTGCATGCTCTTAGTTCATTGACAATGCTTGTAAGCACCTTTGTTTTTTGAGTTTTATCATTTGTAAGAAGACGTGATTGATATTCATACTTTGATTGAGCACCAATATCTATGTGGCTCTTAAGTAACCCTTTTTCAATATCATTTCTAAGTTCCAAACTATTCAAGCTTGTCTTCTCCTTGTAGCTTTGCAACAATTGGCTTATCCGCTTGTGCCCAATCAAGAGTATTTATACTTTCTTTTGGTAACCAAACATGATTAATATGTTCTTTCCTAACGAATTTATCTGTGTCTACATTACATAAGTAGCTGTGCATAGTGATTATAAAATCTGGGTAAGCATGATTGACTGTTAAAAAGTGATTGTCTTCAGATATATTAATACTGATATTCATCTCTTCATTAAGTTCTCTCATTAAAGCTTCTGCTTTACTTTCACCTTCTTCAATTTTTCCACCAGGAAATTCATATTTATATGATATATAGTCATGTTTATTTTTTCCTCGTTGCATACACAATACTTTTTCCTTATATATTATCACTGCTGCAACAACCTCAATATGCTTCATAAATATCCTTTAATTCATTTGTTTTAATATATTGAAAATTATACCACAATGAACAATATATTGCTTTTAGTTTATTAGTTTTGTATTAGTGCATTTATTATCAGGATTATTATAATTTGTGCAGCCATAAAAAACTTGATCTGTGGATTTATTTATTTTAACTATCATATAACCATCTGAACATTTAGGGCATTTATATATATCATGACGATGATTTTTGTTGTTAGTCATAAAATCGCATACTTCAGGCTCATTTGTACAAATATACAGTGGTATGCCATAACTATTATTGTATTCATATTTTAAGGGATAACCACAAATTGGGCATTTAAGGCTAAATCTCTCTCTTTTTGCTAGACTTAGATTCTTAGGATATTCCAATCCATAATCTTTTATTAATTCTATCAGGAAACTTGATGGTTTACTATTAGGAGCGATTAAATATACTCTGTTCTTCGTTCTTGTCAAAGCAACATAAAATAGTCTTCTCTCCTCTGCAAACTCCATGTTATCATCATTTTTCTTAACAAGCCGCATAATGGGATCGTCCTCTATCTGGCAAGGAAATCCAAATTTTCCTTCAATTAAATTAAATAAAATAACATTGTCATAACCTAATCCTTTTGAACTGTGTGCTGTTAAAAATGTGATATTCGCATTTGGATATTTTACTGACTTAACTTTTGTATCACTTATTTGAGTAAATAAATTACTTCTACAGACTTTATAAATATCAAAATTATATCTACCTATTAATAATATAGATGAGTTTAACCCGTGTTCATCAATTATATTACCTATCGCTTCAGTAATACATTTAGCTGTATTATTGTAAAGATTATTGGTGTCATCATATGATTTTATTCTTATTGGATTTGTAAGCTTTTTTGGTGACAGTAATTTCTTCTGTATTTGTGCTGTATTTTTTTGAATGAAGCTTCCGGCAATATTTATTAATTCTTGTGAGTTTCGGTATGTATGTGTTATTTGCAACTCTACTCCATGCCCCATTAATTCAATGAACCGAGTGAAAAGAGTCATATCTGATCCTGAAAAAGCATAGATTGATTGCCAATCATCGCCTACAGCTATTATTTTTGCACCTGAAACTTCAGATAACTTCCTAGTAAATGTAAATCTTTGTTTAACAATATCTTGGAATTCATCAATTATTATATATTTATAATTTAATTTAATGTTTTGCTCTTGCATCTCCTGCAAATAGAAATTTGCATCATTAATCATATCTGCAAAATCAATTTGATTCTGTCTCTCGAGTTCTTCTTGGTAATATGAGTAGACACTTGCTGCAATATCAAGAAAAAGGTGCGTTCTTGGATTGTCAGTATGTTCTTTTAAAGTATTAAATCCGTATTCAGTATATCCTGCTGTTTTATATAACTCAATAAATTTGATCATGAAAATGATAAGTTTATAGATATACTTATCCTTTCCTGTATCCACAATCTTTTTGTAAATTTCTTCCTCATTCCTTTCTTTTAGAACAAACCCTTTTTCAATTAATGCATCTTTTAGATGTGAAAGCAAATGCTTTCCATCGTTATAAAATGACCAAGTTTCAATTAGTTCTGTTTTATTCCTATTATGCAAGTTTCTTTTATCTTTAATGCTTTTAATATATTTTTGTATATCCGAAT
>CAZEQQ010000434.1:0-2765 GCA_964514425.1 uncultured archaeon | reverse complement strand
GCAATACCAGCTTTATTGTCTGCGCCCAACAATGTTAAACCAGAAGCAGTAATAATTTCTTGTCCTAGGTATTGCGATAGGATAGGTGAATCTTCCTCAGAAAGGGTTAGAGAGGGGTCATCTGGGTAAATAAGGGGTTTACCTTCATAAGTTCTAATAAGTGGCTTTACATCTTTTCCTAAAGCAGCAGGGCTAGTATCCATGTGAGCCAACAAATTAAAAGGTGGAGCAGACTCATAACCACTGGAAGCGGGTAACGTTGCATAAATATAACAATACTCGTCCAATTCAATATTGATAAGACCTAACTGTTCTAATTCTGATTTTAAAATCTTTGCAAGGTCAAATTGAATCGGGGTTGAAGGGAAAGAAGAAGAAGTTTCATCAGAAGTTGTGTCAATACTAACATAGCGAAGAAAACGATTTTTGACATCACTCTTAATAAAGTTTACAATATCATTGGTTAATTCCATATTCATCAAGCTTAAGCAATATTTAAGTTAATTAAATATTTCCAAAGTAAGAAAAAAGAGATTTTTTTAAAGGTTAAAAGAATAAAAAAGGAAAAAGGAACTAATTCAAATAGAACAGTGTTCCTGTATTTCCATCAAATTGTTGAGGAGCGTCACCGCCACTTTTAGGATAAGCGTTTTTAGCATAGTTAAATATTGATTCTAACGCAACAGTTGCTGAACTACCATAATAATTCTGCCAACTGTAATGTAAGAAGTAATAAGTCCACATTCCATTGTTATGTTGTGGAGAGTCATAACCATAGCCGTTTTGTGTACAAGTTGTAGAGACATAGACTTTACCAGAGTTTGGCATGTTCATAAGTTCTGGTCCAATACCACCACTATAACAAGCGTCAAGGAAGATGAAGATTTTATTGGCAACAGCTGTTTGGAAAATAGCTTGTATTTCAGTATCATAAAGATTTCCATCTTGCCCGCTTTCACCAGAGTTGCAATCCCACATACAGAGATAACTACTACCATATCCATTACCTGATCCATGACCACTCATGACAAAGGTAATAATATCATCTGCATCAGCAACAGAAACAAGCCAGTCAAGACCTTGTTTGACGTTATATTCTGTAGCTTTAGCTGTATATTTGGGATAGTTTGCAGTATGACCATCACCATAAACTCTAATGTTATTAGAAGACCAGCCTAAGTTGTTTACTAGATGGTAATACCAATCAGTAACATCTTCGTCACAATAGGATAAGTCGCTTATAGCTTTATAGTCTGAAACTCCAACAAGCACGGCATATTTCTTTACAATACCATCGCCACCGCCACTTGAACCATAAGTTACAGTGACAGTAAGTTGATAAGCTCCTGAACCACTGTAGGATCGTACCATAATATACCATCTTCCAGTACCTGGGTTATTATGTGTAACATCTTCACCACCACTAGTATAACCACGCCAATCATATGAACTGGTTGTAGGTTCACTACCTAATTTACCATAAAGGTCATAATCAGCAGACCCACAGGTTAAAACAGAGCGCATACTAAGAGCATTTGTAGCAACATCAATGTACCACATTTCAGTTTGTCCGGTTCCACCAAGAGAACTAGATGCAGTCACACCATTTGTTAATGCACCACCACCACCAGATGAACCACCACCTTCATATTCAATAAGGTCAATTTTGAAACCCCATTTAGTGACACTATAGTCGGTTTTTAAACGGACTTTTATATTGTCTCCATTTGAATAGGCAGACCATCCACCAGAAGAATATGTTCCGGTCAACTTGTGTAATTGGCTACCTGAATAATCGTAAACATAGAGAAAATCATAGTTCTTTTCTACATCAATGTATGTAAAATGAACGCGTATCTTTGTTGCACCAGGTTTAGTGATTGTCCAGGTATAGTCATAGTTGTTTGTATAAGGGTGAGCACTTTCCAACACATATGATTCTTGTGTTGCTCGAGTTGTTTCACTACTTAATTCAGATCCTTCGCCGCTAACCATTAAAGGTATAGTGGCAGTAAATAGCAATACTATTACAAATCCTACGAAAAGTTTTTTGTTATTCATGTCTATCAGATTCTATTTAACCTTTAGATGAAAAAATCACCTACTTGCAAGTAATTTTGTTAAGTATATAAACTATTTCAAAATTTATGCATTTTTAATCCTATAGGGAGAATAGAAGAGTTTGGAAAGGAATAATTTGCCTTACATAATAATCATAAGATTTAAGAGGGATAATAGTAGAAGCAAAAAAACACAAAGCCTTACTCATTATTAGTGAAGCAATAATTTTTACAGAAATATCTCTAAATCATTTTTTGATGGAAAAAAATGTATTAAAAAATGGGCGTATCAAAATGGATTTAACAAGAGATCCAAAGAGGTTCTTCAATTGGTTTGAAAAAATGCGTATATTCTTTGTGCCAGTTTTTCTCTTCAAAGTTATAATTTAAAGGATAAAACCAATATAGTTTTTGTTCAGGAATCAGATTTATAACATTCATTGATTTGGGTTCTTTATTCCAGATAAAATTAATTAAACCACTTACTACATCTATTGGAATCCGGTAGATATACCATCGAAAACCTTGCCCTGTTTCAATAAAATTAGATTTAAAGGGTATAGGCCATTTTAACAGCTTTTTATAAATTTCTTCTACTTTATTTTTTGACATAGTTACGTCAATGATTAATTGAGAATTGAGGTTAAATAAGTCAGAATTCAAAATAACTAGATAACCTAGAATATAGTTCTCTTTGAAGGCATT
>CAZEQQ010000433.1:1305-2768 GCA_964514425.1 uncultured archaeon | reverse complement strand
TTCATTGCTCTTAACACTACTTTTCCTCCTATGTCTCTCATTGTCCTTTTTTCTCTTACCCTTTCTACTCTCTCTGGTATCTACCCTTCTTTCGTTGCTTCTAAGATTCGAGTTGTTCAGGAGGACAAATCATGGACTTAAATCGACTTTTTCTCTTCAATCTTCTTTCTAGAAAGCGTATGTTTATTGCTTTTGTTGGTTTCTTTCTTAGTTCCATCATTTTTTCTGGTGCTAATGTTTTGCTTACTAGCATGATTGCTTCTTCTCAGAGTTATTTAGGTGAAACTGATGATATCCTCGTTATTTCTGACATTACTGCTTCTACTCCTTTTACTGGTCATCTTCCTATTGATTTAGCTTCTGCTACTAAAAGGGTTTCTGGTGTTGTTGCTGTTAGTCCTGAGGTTATGACTGCTACTGTTTATAAAGGTCGTGCTGTTTATGTTCGTGGTATTGATCCGGCTATTTTTTGGAATTTGACCTCTTTCAAATCTTTGGAGGGTATTTTAGTTGGTCTTAATGATAATTATGATGTTACTATTGGTATTAATTTCGCTGAGCGTGAAGGTCTTACTATTGGTTCATATTTTACTATTTTTTCTACCATTCACAACACTGTTTTAGAACTTCGTGTTAAATCTATTATTCGTACTGACACCCTACTTGACGATGAAATTATTGCTCCTTTGTGGACAGGTCAATTTTTAGCTTTTAAGAAATACGATTTTATTACTCATTTAAGAGTTAAAATTGACCCTACTATTACTACTAAAGATAGGGTTAGAGAGCTTGTTACTAGTAGTTTTGACCTTACTGTCCTTCTTGAAACTTATAACTCCTCTCTTACTCACTTTAATGCCTCTCTTTCTATTCGTACTATTAATGGTAAAGAAATCGTTAACCGTTTTTTTATTAACAATAATTCTATTATTCAACACCTCCCTTTCCGCGAGTATGAATTAATTGTTGAATACGAGGGTTATTATTCTGAAAATTATCAACTTATACTTGGTTCTGATAAAACACAGTCTGTTTTTGTTCCTTATCTCCAACGAATTGTTAATTTTTCCACCGTCAACGACTTGAATCAGTCTATTTCTGGTGTCACTATTGACATTGAAACTTTTGTTGACCCTTCCGACTCTCTTACACCAATTAAATCTTACTCTTTAACCACTGACGAGTATGGTTTTGCTAGCGTTATTCTTCCTAACGGTTCTTATGTTGCAAATATTTCTTATTCTGACATCAGTTTTAGAGAACACTTTACTACTCTTTCTTCCAATAACTTTTCTATTGTTGTTGACTTCATTCACCCTACCCTTGATATCAACTTTTTATCTAATAATAGTTTAATTGTTGGTGGAGAGATTGCTTTTCTTGCCACTAGTTCTCCTAGTTATGACATTTTTTATTATCTTTTTTAATTAAATGGGCTTCCGATGGGATCAACTGGACTAACT
>CAZEQQ010000433.1:0-1295 GCA_964514425.1 uncultured archaeon | reverse complement strand
TCTCTTCCTCCTGGTGATTATAACATTACTTTCTTTACCACCAATTCTAATTTTGATGGTTCTAAAGATCGTTACTTTGCTGAACATACTTTCTTTTTCACTCTTTCTTCTGATGTCCCCAAATCTCTCCTTCTTCAGGATTATCTTGATGGTTCCCATCTTCTTCCTAATTCTACTCTTTCTCTCAATTCTTCTTTTACCTTTTCTCAACCTGTTTTCTATTCTTGGTCTAGTCAAAGTTTTCTTGAAGTTATCGATAATTTTATTCCTGTTCCTTCTGTTCGTGGTATCTACTCTTTCCAACTTCGCACTTCTATTGGTTCTTCTACAAAAACTTGGTCTTACACTTTTGTTGTTGATGATATTGAACTTGTTATTGGCACTTTTGCTATTCAGAACAATTTTGTTTTCAAACCTGGTTCTTCTCTCTCTCTTTGGTTTCATAAGAATTCTTCTAACAGGTTTTATCAATGGAATTCTGGTCCTCTTGTAGAGCTTGATGGTTCTTCTGTTTCCACTTCTGGTTTGCTTGTTGGCACTCATACTCTTTCTCTTTTTGCTGATTTTGCTAATCAAACCTTTTCTCGCTCTTATTCTATTACTATTCTTTCTTCTTCTCCTTCTATTTCTTTATCTTTCCTTAATGGCACTCCTATTCTCAACAATTCTCTTCTTCCTTCTGGTGGGTCTATTTTTTACAATTGTTCTTCTTTTACTAAAGATGTTCTTTTCTCTTGGAATAGTCTCCGTTTCAGCAAATCTTACGGTTCTATCCCTATTCCTTTCCTTAATGGTTCTTATTCTCTCCGTATTCGTTTAACTGATTGGGCTGGTAATTCTTTTACTCACTCTTATTCTTTCACTGTTTCTGATTATTTTGGTTCTCCTTCTTTTGATTTCTTCCTTTCTGATGAATACAATGGTTCTTTTTCTTCTACTAAAATTGTTCTTGACATTATTTCTTCCTCTTCTCTTCTTTCTGCTTCTTACTCTATTTCTGGTCCTGTTAACTTAACTGGCGATTGTACTACTAAAAAAGATATCAATCTTTTCTATGGCTCTTATACCCTTACTATTTTTGCTAACACCTCTGTTTCTGTTAGTTGCACTCGCGTTTGGTCTTTTACCCTTTCTCCCATTCTTACCTCTAATTCCCTTAATTATCACGATATTGTTGGTTCTAGCGGTTCTGATGATTTTCTTTATTTTCCTTACTTTGATTTTTATCTTTTCTCCAATACTTCCTCCAAATCTTTCTTTCTTGCTGCTACCTATTCTTCTTTTCTCAATTTTGA
>CAZEQQ010000432.1:0-2771 GCA_964514425.1 uncultured archaeon | reverse complement strand
ATTTTTGTTATAAACACTTACGCTATCAGCAGAAATCGCAGAATTTGATGATCCACTTATTATACTAGTAAGACACAATAGTGCAAGTGTTATCCATACATAGTCCTTTTTTATCACTTTTTAAACAGTTGATAGATAACTATTAAAGATTTGCTTTGAGAAGAATTCAGTTAAAAACCTAACTTGTGAACCTCCTTATATTCTACATTGTTATTGTAATTACCAAAGAGGAGATTATTTTTCCTTAAAATCACTATAATCCTCAATCTGAGTAGTAAAGCATAACGTTTTTTTTTGCATTACTCTTATTGAATATTCTAAAAAATATTAGTTTCTACTTTGGGGTCAAATTAACCAAAAAAACTCCCGTGATTTAGTATGATGCTGTTTTTATTAATCATTGAAACTCTCAAACTTTTTTTAATTAGAGAATTAATTTGAGCTACTCTAAAATTCTCTAAAAAACTATTAAAAACCCTATTTTTCGTTATTTTTTATTTTGTAACAAATGATGCTGATATTATTCGGAATAATACTTATATATGTAGTCCGAATATTTACACTTGAGAATACTTGTTCTCAAAGTGATGAAAAATGAATAAAAAAATTGTATTAGTTGGATTATTAACCGTTAGTTTGTTTCTAATTTCAGGTTTTATTTCAGTGCAAGCTGAAGATCCTGTAGACAAATATGCATTAATTATAGGCATATCAGACTATAAAGCAATTAGTGATTTAAACTATTGTGACGAAGATGCGACAGATTGGTATAACTACCTTTCAACAAAAGGTTATCAAATCACATTGTTAGGTGATAATCATCCTGAAAACTATCCCCAATGGGATGGTCTTGCCACAGAGTATAATGTCAAACAAGCTTGGGCGACTATTTTAGACAATGCTGATGAAAACGATATTGTTGCATTTATTAGTAGTGGTCACGGATCTCAAGTTAAGGTTGGACGAGGAAGAACTGCTTATTATGCTCAGTTACTCTGTATGTGGGACCATGGTGCAGGTGAGAATGGTGAGAACGGATATATCCTAGACTCTGAGTTCCAAGATATGATGGCACCTGCTGTGAGCAATGTGTTTATCTTCTTAGATCACTGTTTTAGTGGTGGAATGAATGAAGTTATGCTAAATCCTAATGCCGATAAAATCTATCTAACTACAACTTGTACTGATGCAGGGTACGGATATGATGTTCCCGCTTATAATAACGGCGCATGGACATACTATTTCCTTGAATATACCCTTATTGGACAATTTGGTGGTACTGCATCAATGGAAGAAACATTTGCTTCTGCTTCTGCTATCTATCCTTTCACAAGAAAAGATACACCAATGCAGTTCGACGGTAATCCTTCTGTAGCTTTCTACCTTTAGGTAGAAGCTATTTTTATTTTTCTTAGTGTTTTCTTTTCTTTTTAGATTTGTAATTTTTCGGATAATATTTATATACTAGATTTACATAATTTCATGTAATGAAGAAGAAATTCTTATGCTTGATTCTTATTGGATTAACAATAACTATGTTTACAGTTTCTGTGAATGCTAACACTGCTAAAGTTCCAGTAATTAATTCAGTTCAGATTTTAGATGCTTATTATGTTGATTACGATATATTCTCAATTATTGATATAACATTAGGAAGTGAAAAAAATAAAGATAATTTTTATCTTTATGTTGTTTTGACTGATCCATTAGGTGAAGAGTCCGATATTCTTATTAGAGTATATTCAAATATCAACAAAATAACTTTGTTCTATACTTTCTATAATCATGCTACTGCTCCGGGTGATTATATTGTTACAGCTCACCTTTTCTATAATAATGGTGGGTGGTTTGCAATTACTGATGTGATGATATTTGACCCCCCTGGAGGTTCAGAAGGAGATCCATATATTGGAATTAAGGTTATCTAACTAATATACTATACTACTCAAAATACTAGCAAGAAGTAATATAAATGACTATCAACTATAAATTGTTTCATTACTTGCAAGCCAACCCTTTAGCAAATTTTACACAAATGGCAGTTAGTTTGGAAGTTTCTGATAAAACAGCTAAATCTTATTATGAAGAACTAATAGAACAAGGTTTTATTTCCTATGTTACAGCAGTTTATAAACCTGAATCTATTGGTCTTCAAACACATAATTACCTTCTTGAATGTCCATCATTAAAAAACGTTAAGTTATTAGAACGATTGGCAGATCACCATAATTTTACCTCTTTTCGAAATAGAACATTAGGGAGTAATCAAGGGCTATTTTTTCAATTTAATATCCCTCCAAACTGTTCCATTTATCTTGATGGGCTATTCTTAAAACTTAAAGAAATTGGATTAATAATTAATTTTCAAAAAATTATAACTAATAACATTAAAACAAGAACTTTACCCAATTTAGAATGGTATGATGGCTCTTCTAACGAATGGTTATGGTCAATTCAGCCATGGATAGAAAAGTATGAAAATGTTACAGAAGACCTCTCTTATCATGATGAAACAATAGATGTTCAAAATAGGTTGACGGATATAGATTTGCGATTGTTACGCGAACTCACAAAAAATGCAAAAATCCCAAAGAAAGAATTGGCAACTAGTTTGAATGTAAACCCTACTCAAATCACTAGAAGAATGATCTTCCTCGATGAATTTGTGATAAAAGAATACCGTTTAGGGTATAGTAGAGCAAAAATACAATTTGTTGACTATGTGCTGTTTAGGGGGTACTGTAGTGTAGCTACTAAAAGTAAACTCTTTA
>CAZEQQ010000431.1:0-2783 GCA_964514425.1 uncultured archaeon | reverse complement strand
ATGTTATAAGAGTTTACAGGTTGGCTAAGTGAAATATCAATTTGATCTGTTTGTAAAGCATCAATATAGGCATCAAAAGAAATATGATGTGTGTTTGAAATATCTATATTCTGTGATAGATAAATGGTAACTTCATCAATAGGAGTAATGCTTTCTTGAATTGAGAATGCGATGCTATTACTTTGCAAGTTATCCGAAAATACTAATTCTGTAGAAACTTTAGGTGATATTGGGTGAATTTCCCAGTTCTCAAAATTTGATTCAAACTTTCCATTAAGGAGTCTTTCATTACCAATATATTCTTTCACTTCAAACGAAGCGCTTAATTCTTTGTAAAACGCCATAACGGGTCTTTTTGATATTATTGAAATAGAGTTTAATGTGAAATTACCAAGATTTAATGCATAATATTTATTGCTTGTAGAATGAAGCAAAGGTCCTAATGCTAAAGATATAAGAGTTGAATCTGACTTAGAAATTGAAATTTTATCAGGAATAATGAAAATATCTGTAAAGGAATAAGTACTAGACGTTAAATTAACTTCAACTCCTTCTATTTGTAATTTACGAAAATTAGAATGTGCAACTTCTAACTCAATAATAAGTGGGTCAGACTTATTTATTGAAGAAGGGGTTGAAACATTTTTTATCTCTAAATCAAAAGATGTAGGAAAAAAAACATACATTAAAGATCCAATAGCTATGATAGTTATTAAAAATAAAGTAACTGATAAAATTTTAAGCTTTTGCATCTCTTTTCAATAAAAGGTAGGAAAAATCCTTAATTAATCTTTGTATTTTAAAAAAATAATTAAGTCAAATGACAGCTAATTTTTTTGACCTAATTTGCGTTCTGTACCTTCTCTAAGCCTTTTAATATTGTCTTTATGTCTCCAAATAATCAATAAAAACATTATAATCGCTATAATTACTGCTATCCAGTTCTCATTGTACCAGAAATCGGTTCCAACAAAAAACCAGTAAGTAATTATTGAAGTTGAGCCTGAAATAATATTAGCTAATGATGTATATTTTGTCTTTTTGAGAACTATACCCCATACTGACATTATTATTATGAATGTGAAAGGATGAAGCACCAAAGATACACCTGCTGCTACACTTGCAGCTTTGCCTCCTCTAAATTTCAACCATACTGGAAAACTATGTCCAATCATAGCAGAAGCTGCAACAGAACCTAAAAATAAACCAAGTCGAAGGCTTTCATTAAGAGAACTTTCCAATTCTGAGAAAATAATATTTGATGAAAACCAAACATAACAGCGTGCAATCAATACCGCAATTACTCCTTTTAACATGTCTAAAAGCATAGTAATAATAAACCCCTTTTTCCCCAATATTCTACCAACGTTAGCTGCACCAATGTTTCCTGAGCCATGTTCTCGCACATCGAACCCTTTAAGGGCTCGTACCAAAAAAAAACCTACTGGAATAGACCCACAAAGATAACCTATTAGTATAAACACCATTTCTATAAGCATAGCTGAAAAAAATGATGCAAATATATAAAACTTACTTGGTCAGTAAACAAAATACCGATATTAGTTATAACTTTTAAAAATGTGTAGAAGATTATGCAAGTTCATTTATGGTTAAACATATGGGAAAGATATATATTGTAGTACAACATTAATAGTAGTACAAGTAACAACTAAGTAACAAACTAAATATGAAAGGTGAAAATAAATGGCAACAGCATTTATATTGATAAACAGTGAAATAGGTGAAGAAAAAAGTGTTCTTGAACAACTATTGACTCTACCTAATGTTAAAGAAGCATATGTAGTCTATGGTGTATACGATCTCATAGCTAAAATAGAATCAGAAACTATGGATAGTCTCAAAAAGATTGTTACAGAAAACCTAAGAATTCTAGAAAACGTACGTTCTACTATGACTATGATTTGTGTAGAAAAATAGTTTTTCTACTCCTTCTTTCTCTTTTTAATTCTAACCATTCCTCTCAACTACCAAAGTTATTCTTATTAACAAAATTGATATAATAAAAAAATTAAGTTAAATGGATCTTAATGTCAAGGTTTATTACCCTTCTTTTAGCAGAAACCTCACTAGAAACTATCCCCGCTGAAATAAAGAATGATTTGAGTGTTAGAAAGTATCTATCTAAAATGAAAAAAACATCTAATGAAGTAATTCTTGATACTAATTTACATATTAATCTAATGAAAAATCTTAAAGACTCAAAACAAAGAGGAAGACCCGATATAGCTCATTTCGCCATATTAGCTGCATATGGTTCTCTTTTAAGCAAGCGTGAAAAATTACAAATGTTTATTCATACTTATAATGATAAGCTCATCATACTAAGTCCTAATATTCGACCACCAAAAAGTATTGAACGCTTTAAAGGTCTAATCTTACAACTCTTTGATAAGATGAAAATACCCGTAGATTCGAAAGAACCTTTAATGGAAATCCAAGACAAAACGTTACCCGAACTAATGAAAAGCCTTCGGAAAAAACATGACTTAATTGTTGAATTCACTGTAAATGGAGAAAAAATGACCTCTCATCAATATTCTTCTTTAATTCATAGTAGAACAAATCCCTTACTTATTTTTGGAGGTTTTTCTACAGGTCATTTAAAGTCATTACCAAAAAATTTTGTTGACTATCACATTTCAATCTATAATGAAGGACTTGACTTGTTTGCGGTAATATCCCATGTTTTAAGTAGCATTCATAATTTTGAAGAACTTTCTTTAGAAAAAAAAGAAACTAAGGAAGGTGAAAATCTTTCTTGG
>CAZEQQ010000430.1:0-2785 GCA_964514425.1 uncultured archaeon | reverse complement strand
ATCTAGATGATGCTTGCTCATCTCGATTATCACAGTGTGATCAGTATCCTCTCTCCTTACATCACTTCTTTATATAAAGACCACACTTTGTAAAAAGCAGTGTCCTATAATTCATGCAATAATATGTCATAAATTGATTGTAATGGTGATAAAGCTGCTAACCAACTTGTTTTTGGATTAACTGGAGAGGGGTTATTACTAAAACTAAACTCATATGTCCCAACTTCAGAAATTACTTCAATTTTATGAATATTCAATGAAGATGTTGGATCAGCGACGACCTCGACTTCCGTTTTTTCGGGTCCTAAGGTAGCTAAAGCTAATCTTGCAGCAACATTTACATTTTTGGGGAAAAACTTTGCTGCGTCTTTCGCATTACCTGAAAAAACAGTAACCGGTATTGTTGTATCTAATGAGATATTATTATTTTTCACATAATCATTCTCAATAAATGAATTAGAAGGTTTTTTAGTGATTAATTTAGACTTGGTTATACCTACTCTTTTCAATAATTGGATACAATCAATTCCTCCTATTGCTCCTGAGGGTAGAACAAGATACTTTTTCATTTTCCCATCTAATTGTTGATATTTTTCGTAAAGATTATCATTTGTGATAAAAGCTCCAATACTCATAGGAATAAAGTATTTCTTCTTCTCTATGGCTTTGTCAAAAATCTCTTCAACAACACTTTGATCAGCACATTCTACTATTATGTCACAGTCATCAAAATCGGTAGCATTTTCCATTATTCTTGTTCTGGTTCTAGCTTTTCTTGTTTCTTCTAATAATTCTTTATTTGAATCAAAAACAGCCTCTATTTTTAAACTTAGATGACCTTCTACGATAGCTTCAATTATTGTTTGCCCAATAAAGCCTAATCCTATGATACCTATGTTTAACTGTTTTTGCATGGATAGAAAAAGGATATCTTCCCTTTAAAAATATCGACATTAGATATATTTCTCTTTTTAGTATATTTAAATTATTTATCTTTTTTTAAATCGGAATTGCTTAACTAGTATTCTCAACCTATTTTAGGTGTTATTCCAATTTTCTAAATTTAACTACTATTTTTGTTCCTTGAGTTGGATCATATTTAACTCTATCAGATATGTTTAAAGTACCTTTGAATTTGACTATAATCGAGTAAACAATAAACAAACCCATACCTCTACCTCTTATACCCTCGTGTAAGTTATTGAGAATTTGTGTTTTTAATTCAGAAGACATTCCTTTAGAATCATCTTCAAGAGTAAATTGAGAATAGATTTGGTAATTACTTTTCACTTCACTATAATCTAACCACAGCGTTGTTACATTATTTTGTATTGAATGCGCTATAGAATTTTCGAAGAGGTTTCTTAAAAGTTCCTCAATTAGTTTATTTACTTTTAGCTCAATGGTTTCATCAAAAAGATAGTTGACATTTATTGTCTTTTTTGGGTAGATTTGTTTGATTTCTTTTACTAATTCATTTGTGAAATCAATCAATTTTACATCATAATTGAGATACTCTTTTTCTCCAAATATTCGTAATTCCTGTATTTTTTTCCCGAATGTATCAGCTTTTTCTATGACCCCAAATATTTTGTCAATATTTGTTGTTTCTAATCCTTTGTTCTTTAAGTTATACTTTTCTAGTTCAGCATAACCTCGTATTGCTTGTAGATAATTCCCTATATCATGGGTAAAAATATCAAAAGAATGATTAGTTAAAGATTTGGCAGATATCTGCTCTTGCATAGCTTCATCAAGTTTTATTGCCATCTTCTCAAAACTATCGAATAATTGTGTAAATTCATCTTTCTTCTTCTGTTCTTGATCATAGAGTTTTATTTCAAAATTACCGTCAGCCAAAGAATCCACTGCTTTTTGTAAATTGTTTAAATAATTCCTTAAATAGGAAGCACTTAAAAGAGTAATAAGACCTAATATAAAGATAGTTAAGATAGCTAGATTAAAGTAAACAATCGTCTGCATAATCTGTTCATTACGATAAGCACTATAAATAAGATCGAATTCTTGTAGAATTAAGTTAACTGGAGTAAAATGGAGTATAAACCATTTTAGTGCTAATATAGGTTTATAGAATACTATCCTTTTTTCTCCTTCAAAATCTATTATACTAAATCCTTGTTGATTATCTAATAGTCTATCAACAATTGTAAGAAGTTCAGTGTTATCGGAAGTATATATATTATCCATAGGAAACTCTTCTTTCGGTTTTCTTGTAACATTCGATACATATTCTGGTGACATTAGAATATCACCTTCCGCATTTATGATCAGGTTATAATCTTTGACTGTTATGTCCAATTCTACTATTTTCATAACCATATCAAGATTAAAGTCTAGTACTAAAATTCCTTGGTATTCATTTTTATGATCCATTATTACTTGACCTAAAGAAATGAACAGATTGGCAGTTGTATAATCAACACCTAAATCAGAGAAGAAACTTTCATTATTAACATTTTCACTATTCTCTGCTTGTTTTATAATTTCACTATACCAACTCCGTTTTGTCCAATCATAGTCTGCTGTTTTCAAGATAGCATGATCTGATAATAAATTGGGAAAATGAGGGTATCCTATCATGTATTTATCTGTTACAAAGTAATTATATTCAAGAAAGTTATTGTATAGTGGAATTATATGTTTATATATTTCACCTGGTCGAGTGTCAATAAGTCCAAAAAGTGATCCATTTATGTTTCCTTCTAAAATACCACTGAAATTTCCTAGCATATTTCCTTTTATACACCCATCTATTCTTGCATAA
>CAZEQQ010000429.1:0-2797 GCA_964514425.1 uncultured archaeon | reverse complement strand
ACCTAAGGGCACAAAAGAGAGAAAGAGACTAATTGAGTTAGCTAGTAAGCTTTTCGGAATAAATCCAAGTGAAAGTGGAAAAAATGATGTTTATATATATTCCGTAAATGTAGCTAAGTTTATACATTCATTGAACTTCGGAGAAAATGCAAAATCGAAGAGGATACCTGACTGGATATTTACTCTACCTTTAGAGGAAAAAGAAGCTTTGGTAAAAGGTTTAATGCAATCTGATGGTTATTCTATTGGAAAAAGCAATAGATACGTTTCTGCAAGTTATGAGCTGCTAAAAACATTGAGACTACTCTTACAAACAATGAATTATCAAGTAGGGAAAATCCATCAGCAAACAAAGAAGAAAGGAACCCATATTGTCTATAGACAGCTATTAGAAGATAGCACTTATGGATATATTTGTTTTAGCAAGAAAAAAGAACCAAATACAGAAAAATACCTTTCTCAAACAAAACAAAGAAACTTCTTAGCTGAAAATAAAAATTTCAAAACAGAAAAAATTATCTCAATTGATTTTATCAGAGAAGAACCGACAATAGACCTAAGAGTTGAAGATGAACATAATTTCATTGCTGATGGAATAGTAGTACATAATACGGGAATTCAACGTTCAGGTGGAACACCTTTAGGTGCAGCAACAACTACTAGTCCTGCTGGAAAAGTTATTCCTGGAAAAGTTAGATGGGCAAAACCTCTTGCAGAAATAATGGCCGCACACGATATTCCCACTTTCACATCAAGTCCAGCTTATCCTCGTGATTTGATAGCTAAAGTTCAAGCAGGGTTAAAACATGAAGGACCAGCTTTCTTACTTATCGATGCACCATGTAATCTTGGTCAAAGATATACCCCAGATATATCTATAGAAGTAACAAAATTAGCCGTAGAATCATGTTTCTTCCCATTATGGACCTCATATTTGGAAGAATGGCAACTTAATGGTGAATCTGTAAGAATTGCAAAATCTCCAGATAAAAAGAAGCCAGTAGCTGACTATCTTAAACTACAAGGAAGATTCAAGCATCTTTTCAAGCCAGAGTGGAAAGAAGTTTTAGATGAAATTCAAGAAACAGTAGATGCAAGATGGGACAGATTGTTAAAGAAAGCCACATATTAGCGTTTAACAATTTTTTCTTGTTTCTTTCTTCTTTTTTTCCTTGTTTTCATAAAAACTTAAATTGTCATAAAAGATTCTCGCTTAATGGCTACCATTTCTAACCAAAGAAAATTAACAGGGACATTTTATACTCCTGAAACCATTGTAAATTTAATGGTTGAACGAGCAATTAGCCATTATATGATCATCAATAACACTTCTATGACAAATAAAACCCAAAAAGAGCAGTTAGAAAAGATTTTACAATTAACTTTTCTTGATCCTTGTATTGGAACGGGTAATTTTTTGTTAGGAATAATATCTCATGTAGACAAAAAGGTTAGTGAAACATTGGAGACAAAAGAGAGAAGAGAGGAGATATTATCTTCATTTATAGAAAACAACCTTTATGGTGTAGAACTGGATAGACATTCATTAAGTATAGCAAAGAAAAGAATTAAAGAATTGTATCCATTTACCTCAAATTTGTCATTTAACAATTTAAAACATGGAAATAGTATAGTAGAAGAGGATTGTTTTTCTCTTTTTGAGAAGACAACAACTGAAAAGTTTACTCCTTTTAATTGGGATACGTTCAATATCAAAGAATTTGACATTACCATTGGAAATCCTCCTTACTTCAATATTAAAAAAAACCTTCTTAAAGATCCAAACACAAAAAGTCTTTACAAATATTTGCAAACATCTCAAAAATGGAAGAAATATTTTCGTTCTTCATCCGATATGTATTATTATTTCATCTACAGAGCGCTAAATAAAACAAAAAACAATGGCATAATATCTCTAATAATTCCTAATTACTGGATGGAAAATACATATGGAGATCTTGTTAGAAAAGAGGTGGGAAAAAATACAATAATCGAGGTAATAGACTTCAATAACAAAAGTATCTTCAAAGACGATAATAGGAAGTTAGGAATTCATACATGTATATTAACTATAGGAAAAAGAGAATCTGATGAAAGTAGCACAGTAACGGTTTATAGAGACAAAAAAGGACAAAATAAAGGATCAAAAGAAGAGAAGTACAGTGCACCAGACACTTTTTTGAATGCTCTATCTTGTTTTACTTTATCAAAAAGAATGCTGAAAACAGAAAAATGGTATCTATCTCCATTCACAGAGTTCATTGCAAGAATTGAGAGGAATACAAATGTTCTCCATTTAAAAGAATTGGCAACTGTAGCTCAAGGTGTGTCACCGGGTGTAAAATCCTTTTTTGTGTATGACAAAAAAGATATTGAACTGAGAAAAATAGAAGATGAGATTATTGTCCCGTTTATCACAAATAAAGGTATAAAAAAGTGGATAACACAAAGAGAGAATATTTCAATAATTTATCCAAAGAATATTAGCAGTTTAGATGATTTCCCTAATTTCAAAAATTATGCTTATAGTAACAAAAAGAAGCTCCAATTGGGTCCAGATAGGAAAAGATTAATAGACAACAATAAGATTAGATGGTTTGATTATAGTGTTTACAGGAACATTGAGCTTTTTATGAGCTATAAAGAAAAAATTCTTTGCCCATACCGTTGTAAAGATTTACATTTTGCTTTAGATCAAGAAGGAGTATTAGGAGCAACAGATATTTATGGTATATTTCCTAAAGATAAAACGTCTATTTTTTATCTTCTTGCCCTACTAAACAGCGATGTTATGAAT
>CAZEQQ010000428.1:0-2809 GCA_964514425.1 uncultured archaeon | reverse complement strand
TTCAGGAATGACAGCTTTCAGGGCCCACAAGATAGAAAAAATAATAGGGGAAAATATCATAAAAGAATTAAAGAAAAGAGCAGAGTATTTGGTAGATGTAGGATTAGGATATCTAACACTTGATAGAAGAGCTTCAACTTTATCGAATGGAGAAAATCAAAGAATCCGTTTAGCTTCACAGATTGGTTCTGGTCTAGTAGGTGTTACATATGTGCTTGATGAGCCAACAATAGGTCTTCATCCTCGTGACATTGATCGTCTTCTTTTAACAATGAAAAGACTAAGAGATAATGGGAATAACGTAATTGTTGTTGAACATGATGACTTAATAATAAGAGAATCAGACTATTTAATTGAACTCGGACCTTTCGCAGGTGCAGAAGGAGGAGATATAATAGCGAGTGCACCTTTACAAGAATTACTTAAGAGCAATAATCATAACTCTTTAACCATTGATTATTTAACAGCTAAAAAGACTATAGCCTACCCTAAAAAGAGGCGTAAAGCAACAGATTTCATCGAACTTTATGGAGCAAATGAAAATAATTTGAAAAATATTGATGTTAAATTTGGGAAAGGAACTATTACTGCTGTAACTGGTGTTTCTGGAGCGGGTAAATCCAGTCTAGTTATTGATGTGCTTCAGAAAGGATTAGAGAAAAAACTGTCAAAAAAGAAGATTGAAGTAGGAAATTGCAAAGAATTAAAGAACTTGAAAAATCTAAAGAAGGTTGTCGTAGTAGATCAATCTCCTCTTAGTCGATCTATTCGTTCAAATCCTTGCACTTACCTAAGCGTTTTTGATAATATAAGAGCATTTTTTGCAGGATTACCCGAAGCTAAAACTCAAGGGATAAAAGCTGGACATTTTAGTTTTAATACACCTAAAGGTTATTGTAAAGAATGTAAAGGTTTAGGGTTGAAAAAAATAGAACTACTGTTTTTATCTGATGTCTGGTTAACATGTCCTGAATGTAAAGGTAAAAGATACAAGAAAAATGTTCTATCTGTTAGATATCAAAAACACTCCATCGCTGATGTTTTAGATTTAACTATTAGTGAAGCCAAAGAATTATTTAAGAACATAAACAAAATCGCTTCTGTCCTTCAAGTTGCTGAAGACGTAGGTTTAGGATACTTAAAAGTTGGACAAACAACTAGTACTTTATCCGGAGGCGAAGCTGAAAGACTAAAGATTGCTAAAGAATTAGCTAAAAAATCTAGTGCAAAGGATATCTTTGTGATGGATGAACCTTCTCAAGGTTTGCATTATTATGATATTGAAAAACTAGTCCATGTCTTTCACCGTTTGGCTGATGAAGGAAACACTGTTGTTTTTATCGATCATAATATGGACTTAATAAAAAATGCAGACTATGTAATTGATCTTGGTCCAGAAGGCGGTGATACTGGAGGAAATATTGTTTCTCTAGGGACACCAGAAGAAGTCATTAAAGAAAATAAAGGGTATACAGCTAAATTTTTGTCCCTAGCAATGAATAATAAAAAATAGGGGCAGTTTTTATTTTGTTATTTCGATTATTTGTTAACTTTCATTTTACCAATAAACAGCTTTGATTATAACAAGTAATGATAATAGTGAAACTAAAAGCGATAAACCAAATTCAAGCCATTTTGGTTTTGTTTTAAGAGAAAGCAAACTACCTAATCTTGCCCCTAGAACGGAGCATATCATGACTATGAAGCCTTCGACAAACAATATTTGACTATTCCAAGAATAGATGATGATGGCTACAAAAGCGGTAAAAATTGTGGCGAAAAGAGATGTTGCAATTGCCCTTTTCACATCAACACCAATTGTTTTAAGAAAAGGTGAAAACAAAGAACCTCCACTTCCTCCTCTCATACCTGTTATAAGATTAAGAATGAAAGAACCAATGGTGACAATAATAGGAGAAGGATGTAGTCTACTATACACTTTAGGGGCCAGTTTATAAAAATAAATCCCAAAAACGGTGATAAAAGAAATTATAACGTAGATAATAGCAAGAAGTAATTTAAAATCGGAAAGAGAAAAAAGATACGCCAAAAAAATACCCCCTGCAGACCCCATACTACCTCCTATAATCATATATAGAGCGATTTTCTTATCAAGATTAATACGATGAGAATAAGCTCCAATGGGATGATTTTTTTTAAAAATCTTTAACTGTTATCATATCAGTCAAGGATTGCTCCAGACAGTCAAACAACAAGGATGACCCACGACATCCACTATCCCGGAACGAAAACGCAGCGGGAATACTTTCCGACCAATATTGGCAGCAGCATGAACATCAGCATGAAGGAGAACACCAGTAGAAGAACAGTAGCGACCACGAGCAAGACGGCGACCAGAACTCCTCCCCGTAGAATCAAGAGGGTCGCCATCAAGAAAACTACGACAAGAAGTATACGCTTCATCGGTAACAAGGACACGAAGACCCACCTCTTCGGCTTTATACTGGATCTGGTGTACTAACTTTTGCAAGGGCACACCCACGAAGTGTTGATTCGTCTTTTTCCCCAAGTTTACCTGTTGTTTCCATCCTTTGTTGTACCCGATGACGATGGTGTCAATGCCTAAAAGTTGGCAGTACGTGATGAGAAACCGGGAGGTTTTATGGAAATAGTCAGCAATATTAAAGAATCTGTCAGTACAAAGGTGCAAGAGTTTTTGTCCTGTCTCTTCCTGTTGCTGGGCATAGATGTGTTGTAACCGTGCTTTTTCTTTATTATACCACTGGTTGACAGCTTTCACGGGTTTGCCTGAAATGATGAAGGGAGAGGCGACCGTGCTTACTCCTGC
>CAZEQQ010000427.1:0-2814 GCA_964514425.1 uncultured archaeon | reverse complement strand
ATTTTCAGGAGTTAAACAATTAAAGCTATAATAGAGATAGGTAAGATAATCTAAAGAGAAATGCTGAAGAGAGATAGTCGATTCGATGCTCATGTTATATTATTCTGAAATTTATTTATAAGGAAAAGAAAAGGAATTGTTCCACTTTTGATATAATTCTTCTCTTTATTGAAATAATTAGCACTAATTAGTGTTTTGAACTATTTTTTTCTCTTTCTTTTCCTTCTTCTTCTTTTTGGACTTTCATGAATTTACCAAAAATTGTTGGAATAATCATAACAAGAGCTAAAATGAGGGTGATAATCAACAATGGAACTAAAATATAAACATATTCTCTTGTTTCAGTGACAAAAAGCATCATATATCCAAATTTTGCAGAGTATAAACCCATTAGTAGGACAATTATACTAATTCTCACCCTTCTTTTATACGATTTATCAAATGATATATACAACACATCTGGAACAGTTTTATCAAATAAGTTATGGTCTTCTTTTAAAAGAGGAAATTTTCTGTTTAGATATCGGTAATATAGATTTAAGAGTATAAAGAATGAAATTGTAAAAATGGCAGAAGCTAATACTGAAAATAGAAAGTAATAACGTTGAATTCCTACAGTATAGATTAATACTATAGACGTTATCATTGCAAGCAGTATAATGATTATTATAATAGAATAAACTATACTGATGGCTTTTATTAGTTTTTTCAGTTTCTTTTCAATGTGATCGTGATCGATTATTTTCTGTAATTTTTGCTCTCTCTGTTTATTTAATTCGGGATTATATTTATAGTTAGATAGTATTTTTATTAGTGCAGACGAAAAATAAACCACTGCAGCTATACCTAGTATAAAACTCATAAGAAAAGAACCTTCAGAAGCTATGTTGATTTCAATAGATTCTAAAAATGTGGTATAATAATTTACCAAATTATACAGAAAAGGAATTAATGCATAAGAAAGAAAAACTATAATCAAGAAATAGAATGTACTTAATTCTCTTTCTCTTATTTTTCTTTTTTCGTCAAGTGTTAGAGATTTAACTCTCTTCTTCTCTTGTGTCAACATTTTCAATCTCCTTTGAGTTGTGTAAGTATAGGAGTTTTAGTGTATTTGAACAAATACAGGAAATAGAATGGACTGATCATAAGTAAAATTAAAGGTCCTAAAAATAGTATAGGGTGAGTTATTTCCAGAAGTACTTCGAAAGGAGCAAACAGTAGTAAATATCCTGCGAAAATGCAGTGTAATCCGATTATTAATAGGACAATAGAAATGGTTATACGTAGCTTGTAGCTTTGTTTTAGTGACACAAAAAGTTCAACTGGTAATTCTTCCTTTATTATTTTCTCTTTTATTTCTTGAAATTTGTTTTTCTTTGATTGGTAATACCATAATGCAATAAGTAGTGCTAAAAACACTATCATGAAAATGTAACCAATAAATATTCCTAAATATCCTGATCTAAAGTCATATGTAGTTTCAAAATTTTTCAGCGAAATAATTACTCCAATAATTATGGATAATAAAGCTCCAATCACTGATAGTGCCAATATTACAAAGAATACAATTTGTTTTTTATCCTTCTTTTCTTCTTTATCTATAAGAGTTGTTAGTCTTTTTCTTATTGTCGTTTCGATTTTAATCATTGGAGTATAGAAAGCTAGAACATATATTAATCCTAAATATGCCCCATAAAAGAAAAACATAAATGTGTGAAAATTCAGTATTTGATAATCCAACGCTTTTGCGCCTGAATCAGCAATTATAAGGATATAAGGTATTGTAATAAAAGAAACTAAACTAAGAATTAGATAATTCCTCGTCTTCTTTTCTTTATCTATTATTTGTAATTTACACTTTTCATCTATTATTATATTTTCATTCATTCTGTTCTCCTCATTGAATTATTTGTTTAATGTTCACACTTGCCTAAACTTATCGTTGGCTTTTATATAATTACTCAATAAAACATTAAAAACTCAGTTCATATTTAAATGTAACTAATAAAAACGCTAACTTATCAATTGTATAAAGAAGGGAGGATTATTTTTTAACGGATATTATTTTATTCTACTCTTTAATGGTCTTTTATGTAGGATTTGCTCTTTCCCACAGTCTTTTTGCGGCTTTTTGTGCATTTAGATATATTTTTTCATCATCAAAAATACTATTGTAGTTAGCAATTCTCATTCTTCCGTTAATAAAGACAAATGAAGGTTGAAAAGATTCAAATGGTCCAAAGAATAAATGTCCAAAAACATTTTCAGCAGTCATTTCTGTTGGATTGTGATATTCAATGAGAAGAAAATCCGCTACATGTCCTTTTTGTATTTTTCCAATTTTCGTTCCCATAATATTGCTAAAGTACTCATATGAGTGGGCTATGTATTCTTTTATTTCTTCTAGTTCTATACCATTTGCATCTTTTATTCCTAATTTTCCAAGGTAAAGCAGATAAGTCCATTCCTTTGCAATATTTGTCCCTAGTCCGTCGGTTCCTATGAGTAAGGGGATTTCATATTTTCTGAACAGGTCAATATTAAAAATTCCAACTGCATTATTCATGTTTGATGTGGGATTTATTACCACCAAAGCTCCTTCTTCTTTTATTATTTCAGCTTCTCTTTCACTTATATGCACACAGTGAGCTAGAATAGAGTTTTTGTGCAAAAGGTTATGTTTTTGAAAACGTTCTACTATTCTCATGTTATATTTTTGTATACATTTTTCTTCATCTATTTCACTTTCTGCAACTTGAGCATGGATGGGAATTGTTGTTTCACTGATTTCTTTTTCCACTTTCTCTAATG
>CAZEQQ010000426.1:0-2817 GCA_964514425.1 uncultured archaeon | reverse complement strand
TGCATCTATGGCAGTAGCACAAGAGGAAGATATACCTTTTCAAAGGATATTCGAAACAAAGAGATTTATTATTAGAGTCTTTGATCCTGATGAAATTGCAAAAGTAGTTAAAATCAATATAATAGAAAAACTATATTTTGGATTAAAAAAGAAGATTTTACCACTTAACGCCAAGAACATTAGATTATTTGAAGAAAAAGATATAGATAGGATGTTTGAGTTAGTTCAAGAGCATGTAGAAAGAAATACTATTGCTATTGTCCCTAATTATGAGGATTTTAAGTGGCTTTTAAGCCAAGAAAAGGTCAAATGTGTTGTTCACACAGATGATAAAAATCAAGTTCAAGGCTATATGCTTGCTTGGGAATTTAATTTAGCTGGTTTCGGTAACTCTATCCCTTTTGGCTGGTTAGATCTCATTCACATTCATAATCTTACATTAAAGCAAGCAAAAAATCTTGCTAATTATTTATCTTATGTTAGTAAAGAAACAGGTTGGATTGGATTACAGACGCCTTATATTCCTTACTTTGACTCTAAACCATTAAGAAAAGCTAATTTCATCTTTTTCCCTAAGACACTAACGTTAGATTTATTCAATCTAAATAATATCCCATTGCCACAAAAACAAGAAATCAAAGGTCTGTACTTTGATTGGAGATAAGAATTAGATTTTTTCTCCCACAACTTTTTAACCAGAGCACGAAAAAACAGAAATGATGAAACAGAAAAGGATAACTAAGAATACAGTGTGGACAGTCATTCTTCTTTCCATAGCGGGAGAATTAGCTTGGGGAGTTGAAAATCAGTATTTTAACGTTTTTGTTTATAATACCATAGCTCCAAATACTTTCTATATCTCTCTTATGGTTGCAGCTAGCGCCATAACAGCAACAATAACAGCTATTACTATGGGCGCATTATCTGATAAAATAGGTAGAAGGAAAGTTTTCTTTCTTATTGGTTTTCCGATGTGGTCGATAACAACAGCAATTTTTCCTTTAGCTGGTTTACTCAGACCTGTTTTGTTAGCAATAACTGTTGCGATTACATTTGATTGTATTATGACTTTTTTTGGAGCAATGGCTTCAGATGCGGCATTAAAAGCTTATATTGTTGATGTAACAACTTTAGAAAATAGAGGAAAATTGCATAGTTTAAATGAGTTAGGGATGCTTTTTGCGATATTATTAACCTATGGTGTATCAGGTTTTATAATCGAAGCTTGGGGATATTTCATTTTCTTTTATCTTGTAGGAGGCATTGTAGGTATTTTAGGTACAATAGGTGCACTTTTGGCTAAAGAACCTAAATCGAAAAAACTAGACACACCATACTGGAGCACAGTAAAGTCAACATTCAATATAATGGAATTAAGAAAAAACAAAGATTGCTTCCTTGTTTTAACAGGTGCGTTGTTATGGGGAATAGCTTTCAATGTTTTTTTCCCTTACATTCTTATATTCTTGAACCATTATAGACAGTTGAATTTAATAGAAGCCTCAATTGTAATGTTTATAGCTATTTTTAGCGCCATTTTATTATCTTTTCCTGTAGGAGTTTTAACAGATAGAATAGGAAGAAAAAGGATAGCATTTTTTGCAATAGGTGTAGAAACAGTATTTCTGATACTTTTTGCTCTATCAGAGAAACTTATACTACTAATACTAACGGGAATAGGCGTTATGTTTGGGATGATTTTGTGGGATATCTCAACAAAAGTATGGTCAAAAGATTTGTTTCCAGCTGATAAAAGGGGACAATTTGCAGGTTATTACATTCTTTTCACTGTTTTAGGTGCAATGACAATAGGACCTTTCATCGGAGATTTTATAACACAAAATTATGGAACGCCAATAGTAATTGATGGTCAACCAGGATTCATTCCCCCTCCTTTCATCTTCATTGTAGGTGGGATAATGATGTTATTAGCTTATCTTCCTTTATTATTTGCAAAAGAAGCGAAAAATGAAGAAATTGAAAATGAGATGAACGAAATAGAAAAAAAGGCAAATTAACAAAGAAGTAAAGGATATAAAATACTAAAAGAACGATGGTTTAACTCTTAAAGAGTTCTCTATGTAACTCTATTAACTTTTCTTTATCAATTTTGACTTTAGCTCTGTCATATGTAAGCAAACCGTTAATTTCCTTTTCTACATCTGTTAATTGTGTATATATAGCCCCTGCTAAGCCTTGATTTTTAAGATTCTTAAGTTTAATAATGAGTTTTTCATAATTGTTCAGTAATTCATCTTCTGTTTTAAAGGTTTTATATGCCCAATGTTTCTTTTTGTTCCACATGTGTTCGGGTATTTTCAATCCTAATCCCCCAAATTCACCATTGATAGTTATTCTATTAGGATCTATTTTAGGTAATTTAGGACCTGTGTAAACATGATAATCTCGGAAATCTCCAATATTTTTGTCTACCCATCCACTAACTGAATTAAGCAAACGAGAAGAATCCAGTTCTTCCATGAATTTTACTATTCGTACTGTGTCAAATTGTCCCCAACCTTCATTAAAAGGAACCCAACAAATAATTGAAGGATGATTATAAAGAGTTTTAACCATTGCTTTGAGTTCAGAGTAAAATTGTTTTTTTACAGATTTGGTCTTTCTACCAAAGTTAAAGGCATACTTCCCAAATGCTAGAAGTGTCAAAGTCCAAGCAAGTGTGCTTCCACCGCTAGGCATATCTTGCCATACCAGCATACCTAAACGGTCACAATGATAATACCACCGTGATGGCTCAATTTTAACATGTTTGCGAAGAATATTGAAACCTAATTCTTTAGCAATTTCAATATCATA
>CAZEQQ010000425.1:0-2823 GCA_964514425.1 uncultured archaeon | reverse complement strand
AGAGGGTCTCCTTTAAGGCTTCGTCTACATTATCTGCTTCAGTCGGTCGTTCATTCACAGTAACATAAACAGTTAGGAGTTGTGTCTCATAGCCATAGAGGGCAATAATAATATTAAGTTCAAATACTCCGATTTTATTGAACTGTGTAATATTAATGTAATAGTTATTAGAAATGTAATTATAAGTTAGTTTTGCAACAACACCTGAATCTGTAAGATTTCCCGTAAAGGACAATACTGCTGTAGACAATAGTGTTTCATTGAGATCTTTATACCCTACGGTGAAGTTGGCATGTTCCAAATAGAGGGTATCTTTTTGAGTTTCATCGACATGTTCTGCTTCAGTCGGTCGTTCTGTTACAACAAGAGAAGCGTTGATTTGTCGCATTTCATAACCGTCTAATTCAATGGTAATAATCAAAATGAACAAACTTACATTGTTACATTGTATGATAGAAATAATGTAACTATCAACACTGAAAATGTATGTGATATCGTTAACATAATCATATTCTGTGATATTGCCTGAGAAAGTTAAAGTAGCACCTGATAAAATGTCTAAAGTGTTATTATCCCAATATTGTACTGTAAAGGTCGTGCTATTAAGATAAATCGTCCCTTTACTATCATTATCAATATTAGTGTCAGTCGGAATATCTTTGTATTGTAGAGATAAAGTGTCTAATTGCGTTTGGTAACCTGTCAACTGAATCGTTATGTCTAACTCAAGAGGATCAATAGATGTAACAGAACAGACGAAATAGATGATGTAGGTACCATTTCCTAAATCTTGCACCCAATAATCAAAACCACTTACGACATCAGTATCAATAGTGATAGTAGCACTGCTCAAGAAAACACTATGTGCGATATCTTCATAATGAACATTGAATGATAGATTATAATTGTAATAGTAATAATCGAGAACGGTATCTAGAGTAAAATCGGTAGGATTTTCTAATACAGTAACATCTCCCAAATGATAGTTAGTAAAATTGTTATAACCATATTTGGCTATACTTATAATGATACTAAAACCAGTAATAGATGGATTATTACATTGAAGAGCTATAAAATAGCCAGAACTATTAAATGTGACATGATAATCGATCATTGTTTCATTAAGAAGAATAGTGTAATTAGTTGTTTCAATAAGTGAACTAGAATTAAGATCCATAAATCTAAAAGCTACACTAGAGTTGTAATAAACATAAATAGATGTATCAAAACTATCTATAACAATACTTGTTGTTCTTGTAATTATTCTTAAAATGAACGTGTCATTACTTGCATGTTCTTGTGTATAACTTGCTCTAAAATTTGCTTTGAGTGCAGTAATAGTAACATTATACTCGCCAACCTTAAGATTTGCAGTGTCTGTATAAATAGTTACTTCGACTGTTCCTGAACTCATACTATAATCGAACATATTTGAAGCTAAAGCAATAGAATCAACTTCTACTATTATATCATCAGGTTCCATCTGAATGTCACCTGGATCAGTTAAATTAAGAAAATCAAAACGTAAAATGGCATTTTCAGTATAATTAGTAGTGGTATCACTCAAAATGGGATCAATTGATGATTGATGGAAAATTGTTACATCAAAAGAGGTGGTGTGATTATGTAAGAATGAACCAGTTGCAAGAAGAGTAACAGTATAAACGCCAGCAGGTTGATTAGCTGAAATTTCTGTAGTATAAAGAGGTTGAGAATCTGTGAACTGTCCTGTCCCCCAATCAACTTGGAATGTAACATTAGCATCAGCTATTGTTCGTCCATCACCAGAAAAGAAAGGTTCAGAAATATTATAATAATAAGCTCGAATATTTATTGTGTCTCCACTTTTTATGATAATATTGTCAGTAACCCAATTACCCTCACCTGGGACTTCTTCCCATTCGGCAGAAAAAGAAGTCTGAGTTTGAACAATAATACGTTGAGTGTAGAAACCTACTTCTGTTCCATTAGTCCAGAAGACCATAGCTGTCCAAAAACCAGGTAAATCACTACCATTAACAGAAGGATCAAAAGTTATATCTGGATTATAGTAACCAGATGAACTCTGAGCAATATTACTCAAAGAATATTCAGTAACATCAGTATAACTAAAACTTGCATTCAGGGAATCTTTTAAAGGAATTATCTCTCCATTACGGTCAAATAAGGTATAATTGAGCGTACCAGAGGTCTCATCATAATCTGTGGAATCTATTTTATGTTTAACATAGGCATCAACAAAAACAGTTGAACCATTATGACCTACAGCTGTTGTCTCATCTCTCGTCCAATACCCTAAATAGTATCTATCTGTTTCTTTCTCATCGTCACTAAAAGCTGCAGAATATAGATAGTTGGGAGAATGCGTATTAAAACGCCAATCTGCTGCTGAACTATTTAAATTTACATCAAATATATACCCTTGAGTTGTTTTTATTCCCGTAAATTCATTAGTTTCATTGTACCATAATGTAAAAGTGTTACTCCAGCTAGTCGGGGTAGGAATCAAAATTGTGCGTGTTAGATTTGAGTAATCATTCAATGATAAAGAATCTGTTGCCCAAACAACATCCCATTCTGCTTGATATTGCCAAAAAGTGGAATTATTAATTGTGTACTGTGCTTCAACAGTAGGAGAGGTTAATTCTCTTTTAAAACTATAGAGGTTAGAAGTTATAATTCTAACTGAGGTATTTGCTGTTAAAGTGTGTAAACCAGTGCTTGAAATGGTTTGATTTATAGAAGTTATTGATACATCATTATCTTTTAGATTAACACTTTTTGGGGATGAAAATGTTAATGCTGTGCCATTTTCAAAAGATG
>CAZEQQ010000424.1:0-2828 GCA_964514425.1 uncultured archaeon | reverse complement strand
AGAAGCAAAAGAAATGCTAAAACGAACTCTTTATGCAAAGGATTTTATAATCAAAGCAAAGTCATTTGATGACCAAGGTAACTTCAGTTTTGGTATAGATGAACATATTGATGTAGAAAATGCAGAGTTTGATCCCAGCTTAGGAACAGTTGGTTTCAATGTTCAAGTAAAATTGGAAAGACCTGGCTTTAGAATAAAATATAGACGAAGAAAGAGACAAAAAGTTCCTAAATCTCATCAACTACATAAAGAAGAATCTATGGCTTTCCTAAAGAAGGAATTTCAAGTAAAAATAATATAAGGTGAAAACAATGCAAGAGCGACGAGAAATAAAATTCGGAAAAGGTTCAAGGCAATGTAGAAGATGTGGTGCCCATGAAGCTGTAATTAGAAGAGGCGGATTAAACATCTGTAGACGCTGCATTAGAGAGATATATCCCAAGTTAGGTTTCAAGAAAACCGGAGGACGTGGCGGATAACGAGGTGATTATGATGGTACAAATGGATCCATTGAGCGATGCGTTAACAACAATACTAAACGCTGAAAAAACAGGAAAGAAAAAAGTCTCTATAAAACCAGCAAGTAAATTAATTGGTGAAATATTAAGAACGGTACAAAGATCAGGGTATCTAGGTGAAATTGAATTTATTGACGACCATAGGGGTGGTATATTCGAAATACAACTTTTAGGTCGAATAAATAAATGTGGAGTAATAAAACCAAGATATCCTGTGAAAAAAGATGACTATGAAAAATGGGAACAGCAATTTTTACCTGCAAGAGAATTCGGAATATTAGTTGTAACAACACCTGATGGTGTAATGGCACACGAAGATGCAAAACAAAAACAAATAGGCGGTAGACTATTAGCCTATATGTTCTAAGGTGAAAGAAATGACAAAGATCGTTGAAATAAGAAAAGACGTCGAAATACCCGATGATATAACAGTAACAATTGATAACAAAGTGATAACTGTAGAAGGCGAACCTCTAGTTGACGGAAAGAAAACAAAGAGAAAACTAACTAAAAGTTTCGAACACTTTGACGTGGTTGATATCACCAAAGAAGAAAATATCATGGTATTTACATCATATTTTGTAGATCGATACAAGAAATCTTTGACATTAAATGCTGCTGGTGTATTTGAAAATATGATCAAAGGTGTAAGAGAAGGCTATATTTACAAATCAAAAATCGCTTATAGCCACTTTCCTATAACTGTAGAACCCGACTTGAAGAAAAAAGAAATTGTTGTAAAAAACTTGTATGGGGGAAGAAAACCCCTGAAAGTCAAAATTACTGGTGATGATACAGTTGTGTCAGTTGAAGGTGATGATGTTATCATTACAGGAATTGATAAAGAAGCTGTTGGTCAAACTGCAGCAAATATGAAAGAAATATGTAGATTAAGAGGTAAAAGGAAAAAGGATCCAGAAGCCTTTATTGATGGCATATGGCCTTTTGAAAAATCCTAAACTCTTTTTTCTTTTTCTTTTCCCTAATTTTTAATCTTTTAAGTAGAAATTATTGATTTGTGTCTATATAGGATAAAGTTTAATGTGACCAAGCGACTTTAGATTGTTTTTTTTCCTTTATATCTTTATATCTCTGTTTATAATACTCTCTTTTTATTGTCCAAGTTGAATCTATTTCCTGTTCTATCTCAATTTTTTTACCTTCGGTGCAGTAAGCAATATACCTTTTAGCAGTTTTATCCCATGAAGTTTCTATCTGTTTAGCTTTACATATATCTTTGAATAAGAGATATTGCTCATACTCTTTGAAGAAGAAAGATCTCCAATCTTCCTCTCCTTCTGACTGCGTGACGTTAGTATTGGTAACTTTTACACCGTTATTAGATTGTGTTAAATTCGTGTAAGCAATAGATTCAGAGCTTTCAAGTACATTTTTTATCCTTGTTAATGCGTCTAAACAAATATTCACAACTTCTAATAATTTTTTATCTTCCATTGTTATCTAATATATAAGTAGTAAAAATAGTATTTAAACCAGTAGACTTTGTTAAGAATCAAAAAAAAGTTTTGCAGAAACTGAAAAACTTTTAATCTCTTTATTGTCAAAAGATATAATTCATGTCTAAATCTAGAACCTACTTCTACATCGTCAAGATTTTGGAATCTCTTGAATCTGAAAATGTGAGCATTAAATCTTTAGAACAATCCTTCAGAAAGAACTACCAACCTAGAAATTTCAAGTTATGGGGTGCAGTTCACGCTCAAATTTATGAGATTATACGTTGGAAACTAAGTATTGACTTTATTTTAGAAAAAATTCATGACACTCTTTTAAAAACAGAAAAACAAGTAGCAAGAGTTATTATATTTAATACTGTTATATTACAAAAATCTGTAGAAGTTCTGATTTCAGAACTAAAATCTATGAAAACAGATTTAAAACTAGAAAATACACGTTTTATGGATAGAATTGTAGCAAAAACAGAGTCAAAAAAACTGATAAATTTTATAGATAAAAAAATGAGTGAGAAAGAACAAATATCTGTTCTGTATAGTGTTCCGGACTGGTTTGTTACAAAAATGATCGATCAAAGAGGGAAAAAAGTGGCAGTTGAACTCTTAAATGATTTTCTGAAACCTGTTACACAACATGTATGGATTAATAACCTAAAAACAAATGAAGAAGAAGTGATTAACACCCTTTCGGAAAAAAACTGTGTGTTTGAAAAAACAAAAATTGATTCTTTGTTTATGATAAAATTCTCCCCACAGCCTTTACAAGTGTATGGACTATATAATCAAGGAAAAATAGTCCTACAAGATCGAGGCTCTTGTGTTATCTCACATTTAT
>CAZEQQ010000423.1:0-2837 GCA_964514425.1 uncultured archaeon | reverse complement strand
AAACAATAGGGACTATATCCGAACAAGCTTCGTTCATCATCCACATTCTCTTTTCATCGTTGGAAGATTTCCTAACAAGGAGTTTCGGTTTTTGCATAAAGGATGGAGAAAACATTGTTTCTGTAGCTTTAGCAGCATCTCCAACTTATGGTAAAGATTATGAAATTCATATTGAAACAGACCCAGGCTATCAAAGAAGAGGATTAGCGATGATTAACTCTGCAAAACTGATAGATTATAGTCTTGAAAAAGGATTGATCCCCCATTGGGATGCGGATAATGAGCCTTCAGCGAAATTAGCAAAAAAATTAAAATTCATAAAACCAGAACACTATGAAACTTACTTTTGGTCCGATAAAAATGAAAAATAAAAGTAAGAGGTAAAACAGCCAAAACACTATTACACGATAAAATGAGGAAAGAACTAAAATCAATAAATAATGCACAAATTATCAACAAAAAGGGTTTTACTCTTCCTACTAAATATCTTCTTTCTTATTCTCAAAAACACCATCAATTAACCATAGTCTAAAACCTCCCACACAACCAATTGACTATTTACTAATTGTTTCAAGTTTTCATAGTGGTTTAGAAGGTGCTAAAGTAGAAATGGATTGTTTTGCTTTTTAAAGATAGAATATAGATAGATTACTTTTTGAAAATCAACCCATGAAATGCTTATTTGATTAACTATACCAAATACTTATATGAGTTTAATAAAAAACCTCTGTCATGAGACTAAAATATGCAATTTTAATATCATTGCTTTTATTACTAATGAATCTAACTACTAGTTCTTTAGCAAGTGACATAGCCTCCTTTGATAGTACTCTTGAAGACGATCAAGAAATGTTGGTTGACATCTATCAAAGAGAACTTAGAGAAAATAACCCTTCTATAACAGAAGTCTATACTGACCACGAACCGATAATTATTGAACAATTATCTGATTTTAGCAACTATTCAAGTATAACCGGTAATGGTACTGAAATCTCTCCATATAGGATAGAAGGGCTAAATATAACAACAAATGCCACAGAATATAAAGCCATTTATATAACTGGAATAAGTTCGGTAAACATTGTTATCAACGGATGTTATATTAAAACATCAATGGAAAGTTCACAGTATTATGGAATACATATACATGCAGTTTCATCCTCAAATGTTACTATAATAAGTAATGTTCTGGAAAACAACAATTATGCAATAAGGGTTTCAACAACTGATAATGTTGGAATAATTAATAATACCTTCATAGATAATAAATATGGACTTATCGTTTATAACTCCTTGAATTCCATAGTAGACAACAATAGTATCACAGGAACTCTTAACAGTGCAATAGAACTTATTAATATCGTTAGTGGGACTTATGATCAAAGTTATATTAGATTCAATAAAATTACAAATAGTGGAAGTGGAGTAATAATCGATAGTTCGAGCAAAATTTCCTTATCCAACAATACTTTAACACTGATCCAATATGCATTAACATTAATAGATTCTGACCTTATACGTTTTTATCAAAACATAATAAAAGATACCACATATAAAGCGATAATAGTAGAATATTCAACGTACACTGAAATTACTGAAAATATTATAAAAAACAGCGGTACTGAAGGAATATATCTTGATAATGATGATAATTCTTATATAACTAAAAATATACTCATTGAAAATAAAGAATATGCTATTTATAGTACATACTCAAGTTTGTTCGCAATTTTTTCTAACACTTTTATCAATAATGGTCATTATACCTCTCAGTGCTACCAAGATAATGAACGTTCAACCAACTATTGGTATGACGAAGATGAATCGGAAGGCAATTACTACTCAGATTACGCTGGTGTAGGGGGATATTCCATAGACGGAGGAGATGATGCTGAAGATCCTTATCCTGTTACTGAATTGCTTTTTAGCGATAATATTGATCCTACAGTCAGTGAAATAAGTTATACTCCAGTTTTGCCCAATAGCGAAGATTTGATAGTCGTGTCTGTTATTGCTGAAGATAATATAGCTGTAAAAAATGTTACTTTATATTATCGTTTGACTAATGAGAGTTTATGGGAAAATAATGTCATGGAAAAGGTAAATACAGCAAATTATTCCTATACTATTGGACCAGCAGAAGCATTAGAGGAAGTAGAATTTTATGTGAAAACATATGATTACGCAGAGAATATGGTTCTAAACTCTACAACTTCTATCTTAATAGAAGATGGAACATCCCCCGTAATTGAAAATATAACTTACTCACCAACTGAACCAACAGATAGTGAAGAGGTGATAATTAGCTGCACAGTTAACGATAATATAGCCATAGACCATGTATTTGTCTCTTTTGGGGAATTTGGTGATGTTTGGACAAATATAACCTTAACCTTTAATGGGACATACTTTGTAGCTAATATCGGCTCTTTTGATGCAGATACTACCATATACTTCTTTGTTACAGCTAATGATACAACTGGAAATACGATAGAAAGTGATATCAGTAATTTCACTGTTTCAGCTTCTATACCGGAATATACAACTACCCTCCTCTCTATAATTGGCTCAATCGTCGTTAGCATAACCATTATCTCGGTATCGAGAAAAATAGGTAAAAAAATATAGAATAAATCCGTTTTTTACTCTTTTATCTCTTTTCTTTTCCCTTTTTTGCTCCATTCTCATAGAAGATAATTTACTGCTAAAAGTTAAATTTGCTCTTTAGCGATTTCTTTTTAAGTCCAATTCTTAATAATCTAATGAGTTTAAGTGTCAACGAAAGCAAAAGGAACAATAAGAACAGCAGCAAAAACAAGAAGAACTAGTGCAGAGAA
>CAZEQQ010000422.1:0-2846 GCA_964514425.1 uncultured archaeon | reverse complement strand
CAATATATTATTTTTAAAATAACTGTTTACTCTGATAGTGCAATATTAGTTGCTAACTCAATCGAAGAGATGCTTCTTTTTGGAGAAAATGTCACTAAAAACATTGAACAAACAGATGCATTTCTAATGTATATAGAGAATGAAGAAGAAGGTGATTTCAATAAAACCTTACTTGCTGATGGAAATGGAGTATCGTGTAAAATCTATCTTTTTAATGCAACTACAGGTGAATATGTAGGTGAAGATATCAGTGAGATATATTTAGAGCAAGGAAAGTTTTATGCTTTAATTGTTTCCTATTATCATACGGGAGAAATTATCATAAGTTTTAACTATGATTACTTAAATGTTCCATATGACAATCCTCTATATGATGTATCTGCAACGTCTTTTCACTTCATATTTGGGATGGTAGTAACTTTTGCTATTCTTGCTATAACTATAAAGAAAAAAAGAGGGTAAAAAAATGAAAAAGATCTCTATTCTCTTCTTTTTCTTTTTTGTGTTTACACTCTTTGTTAATTATTCATGGAACGACACTTTCGCATCTTTAGAATATTCTAATAAAAATGACATCCTTGATAACCAATCTACAAATTTGACAATGATTACAACTGAAACTATTTACTACTTATTCACTGATGACACAAATTTTATTCTTTCCATCCAATGTTTAGAGTTTAATCAATTTAATCATACAACTCAATCAGGTCTTATTATAGAAGTTATAGATGATGAAAGTGAAGAATTCCTTAATGGGTGGAAGATAGTGAAAGATGATTATGTAAAACACAATTACCCTGTAATCAATGACCAAAACAGGGTGCTAAGAATAGTTTTTATTCCAATAGACATAGAATATGTTCTTGTTGATTGGTCGCTCTCTAGAGCATTTCCAATATGGACATACTCCATCAATTCCGTAAATAATTCACATTATTATTTTGGCATTGAAAGAGAACAAAATAACGAAACGATCACAGCGCAAATTTATCTTAACTTTCAATTATCACAAGAACTTGAGGGTTATCTGAATGTAGAGATATACAAAAGAGATGTAGGGGAGAGTTCAGAGGAATTTCTTTTTTCTAAAGTGACAGTTGATAACACAAATATCTCCTCAAATATGATTAAAGTAAGCAACAGTGTTAATAATCCCTATTCTGCAGATTTTTGGTATAGGTTGAAAATTACCTCTTCTAGTGTTAATACTAGCAGAATTACTCTTACTACATACTACAATAGTTACCAAAATACAAGTATGATAAGACTATTTTCCACTCCTATATCAGATTCACTTAGTAATATACCCATAGATTGCGCGCATAGAGATTTTTTGTGGGTTCAAGAAAAAAATAGTAATCCTATTACAAATCCTCCGACTTTTCCTCCGACCTATCCTCCCACCAATCCGTTTTTCCCTTCTATACTTATGATTATTATTTTTGCGGTAATTTCCATCATTCTCACCCTCTCTGCTTTTCTACTAACTCAGGTCAAAAAAACTAAGAAAATAGATTCTAAGCTTATTGGCAAAGCTGTTTCACTTGATAACAATTTACGAGAAGATATACCTACGATAAAATATACCTCTCAAACTATTGCAGCTTATGAACCTAATCCTCAACACAGCGCAAACCTTAAGGAAATCCAGAGAGAGTATAATGTTATCTCCAACGGTTCAAGTTTGGTGAAGTGTTCGATTTGTTATCAAAATATAGGGAATCAAGAAATAGAAAGGTGTCCATCTTGTGATGTAGCATTCCATAAAGAGCATCTTTACAAATGGCTTTTAGAGAAGAATTTCTGCCCTATTTGTAAAAGCAATATCCAATTGACAAAAAAGTAGATGGAAGAAGTTTTACCTTTAGAACACTACACCATATTTTTTATGAATTTCTTGGAAAATAAGAGCACGAATATCTTGATCTGTTTCTATTTCACTTATAACATCAAATATTTCTAGTAATGGTCCCATAAAAAATTCATAGATATCGGAAACATCTTTGGGTGAACTGGAAGCAATATAAGAGTAAACCAGGTCAAAAGAAAAATGGCTATCATGGAAGTGGACTAAATTCGTTATTAATTCATCTTGTTCCTTAAGGTTATTCTCAATGATTCTACGCGCATAATCTTTGTCACTGTAACGTTTGAGATGAGTATAAAGCGAGTTGATAATTTTATCTAAAACTAGAACAGCTTTTGAGATTTCATTGAGGTGAGCAATAATCTCATCATTAAGAAGCAAGCTTAAAAGATGTTGAAACTCAGAAGCATTTAAATTATATACAGCAATTATTTCAGAAACAGTTTTTGTACCATCCAGCATCTTTAATGCTTTGTATATATCGTCATTTACTAATTCAGGATAGTTATTGCGGATGTTCTGAGATGAAAACAGCTTTTTGTATCCTGATAATGTATATGTAAAAAGATCCGTTTCATTAACAATAATTGTAAAAGATAGTAAATCATCTAATCTCATTAAACCAAAAGTTTCATACAAACTATTCAAGCTTCTATTGCTTTTACGTGCAATCTCCGCTATGGTGTTTTTTCCATCAATGAGGTTAAGAAGAGTAACATTTTGGGGATATCGATCCAATAATTTCGTTTTATCAGCCTGAATAAAAGGAATAAAGTGTTTTTTTAAAGGTGGATCAGAAAAAATTTTCGTGACATACTGCTTAAAACCTTGAAACAAAGAAGGTTCAGTTACAAAATCTCCACTAAGAAGATATTGATATCTATCCTCAAAAAAAAGAACAAGAATTTTTAGAGTAGATTGGAGTTCAGAAGTTATTTCGGTAGCAAGGTAAAAAACAGAGATAAACTCTCCATCA
>CAZEQQ010000421.1:0-2874 GCA_964514425.1 uncultured archaeon | reverse complement strand
CAAGAAATGTTGAAGTGAAGAGTATGAATACAAATAAAAAGAAGGTTTCATTACTACTAGTCGTTTTCATTGCAATATCAATGATTTCATGGGTAAATACGAACTTAAACGCTTTAGACCCTCCACCCGCTCCTAAACTCGTAGAATACATCGCTGATGGTGGTGTACCCAAAAATCTGCACAGTTATGCAAATAACACTAACATAACAGTAATCTATTCTGTTGACCGTTTTGCTGGCGTTGATGGGGTATTACTCGTCGGTGAAGGAGCAAATCTTACCACAAATTTGGAAGATGCATTGCAATTGAACAAATCACATTCATTAAGAGATAAAACATATTATAATGCGACCTTCAAATTATTTGAATCAGTAAAATTCAAAGCTTACGCTTATATTGGAAATCTTACAAACTCAACCTATGTCGGAACCTATGAACAAAACAAAAATTGGAACCATTTAGAAGATTGGAACTATATATTCAATAAAGCCGATATACAACTACCTGTTTTCTATAAAATTAATATACCGACAGTAGCTGCGAAAACCTATTATGTAGACCGAGACGATAAAAATGTAACCATACACTATAGATTAACAAATGGAAATATTTCCAATCCTGAACCTTTAACCTTGGTCCTTTCTGTTTATCGTGACATAATAGAAAATGGGTCGATCGCAGGGAATGATATGACAACAAATGAACTAACTGTAATAAATATGCAGTATGATCATGTTTTAACAACACAATTAAATGCTAGTACTCCCTATTATAATGCAACCTTTACAATGAGTGAAAAACTAATCTATTTCAGTGCAAACAGTACCAGTGTATGGGATTTTGATGCTGAAACAAGCAAACTGAATATATACAAAATATACAATGGTTTTTACTTTAATTCAGAACTAAAAGAACTAGAAGATAAAAGTAAAGTTTATACTAATGTTGATGATGTGATAATAAGAGTAAATGCCTATAATAGCTCAGATAATGATGTTTTTGGGTTGTACTATAGAGTTGTAGAAAGTAGCACAAACGATACAGCTATTATGAATTGGACACAAGTTATATTTGATGCTCCTGTTGAATATAAGAATGTAACATTAAACACTGCAAATAATTATAATTCAACATTAAAAGTGTTTGAGCACAATTTAGGAAGATTCAATACTTCAAATAAAATATATTTTGAAGCTTTCAATCTTTACTATGGTATAAGGTACAATGAAACAGATAAAAATTATCATACGCTAATCATCAAAGATGCTCTTCCTGTTTTAACAATGACACCAAAAAATAATGCTTACCTTAATAGACATGAAGTGACATTTAATTTCACTATAGATTTTCCAAGGGGTAATATCACAGAAATACTTATCGATTTTGGAACAGGCGATCCTTTGGAGAACATCACTGACTTTACAAAAAGAACAATTAGTCACAATTATACAGAAGGAATAACTGAAGTTTATAACTTTACATTATATGTCAATACTACATTAGGAGTAGCAAATAACATTACTCATACTTTAACATTAGACTTTGAAAATCCAAATTGTATCATAAATTATGAAAAAACCACAAACACAAATGATACTGTTAGCACAACAGGATATGTAGAATTACATTTTGAAGCAACAGATAATGTAGGACTGAGAAAGGTACATATCCATTGGGGAGATGGGAGTGTATGGAATGCTACAGGTGACTCTAAAGCTACTCACAGATACATGATAAGTGGAACCTTTGATGTAAGGATAGAAGTAATTGATTTAGCAGGAAATGGTTTTAATACAACAATAACATTTGTCGTTGAACTACCCGAACCTGAACAACCAAGATCTGCTTCTTTTAGCCTATTCGCCTTATTAGGGGCACTAATAGTTATAACACCCAGCATAAATCATGTTTTTAGGAAAAGGAAAACACAAGTAGAATAACTTGTAAAATCTTTTTCTAACTATTCTCTTTTCCTCTCTTTTTTGTTGTTTAATATCCTGTAATTAAATATTTTTTCTTCTCCCTTTGTTAAGGAAATAAGTCTCATTTGAAATGTGAGATAAAGCATCTTAAAATCGTTAAAAGTATCAACTGTAACCTCTAAAGGGACTTCTACCGACATTTCGGTGTTAGTTAGCTTGTTTTCTAGTGTTACTAGTTGCGATAAAGTATTTTTAGTAACATAAGATTGTAAATCAGTTTTATTAAGACCTGGTATCATATCTTCATTTATATTGAATTTTGATGTGCTATAAAGATTAAATGATTCTTTTTCTTCTGCTGTATTAATGAACTTGTAAACAATATCGATGTATTTACCATGTAGAGGAAAAATGTATTCTTTTTCAAGTTTAATGCCTTTATAGATAAAAGTAGAAAAAACAAATTTATCCTCTTGTGAATTCTGATGTATTTGACAAGAATACCATTCATTAAATAAATTATAGTTCCCACTATGATCTTTAGAAAAAATGTCGTACATAAGACCAAAAGGGTTATCTTCGCCGTGTTCGGGTAAGGAATGATAGTTGAGAGGAGATGAAGCTAAAATATCTCCACTAGAGTAATTAAAAAGATTACTAATTATACCTCCACTAAAAAGAAAAGTAGCTAAGAACGCTTTATTTGTATACTTTAAAGAATAGGTATTCTCTAATACGTTTTTACTTACTTCATTGGTTGGAGCATTCCCCTTAATATATCTTTCAGTAATGTCTAACAAGTTATGAAGGAAATGGATACTGGACCATGTTCTAATAAGTTTTTTAGTATTAAGGTTTTTTATAGATAATCCACCACATAGAGAAAAACCTAAGTTGTGATGATAATTTAACAAGTTATTCCAAGCATTAGTTAATAAACGTCTACTGTTTG
>CAZEQQ010000420.1:0-2876 GCA_964514425.1 uncultured archaeon | reverse complement strand
CACAGAAAGATTTTTCCGTGCAAAAACTTCTCAACCTACTCCAAGCGACTATGTTGACGCTTACAATGATTTAGTTAAAGAAGGTGCAAAGGATATCATCGTTGTCACTATTAGTTCTGGGTTAAGTGGCACTTTTAATAGTGCATCTCTAGCGAAAAAGATGGTTTCAAAAATACATAAAGAGGTCAATATCCATATTATAGACTCGTTAAACGCTTCTTTTAGTTCGGTTTTGATACTTGAAGAAGCAATGGATAGAATAGCAAAGAATGAACCTGTAGAACAAATAGTAGAAGCTTTGCAGAAGATGGCAGGAAATGAGCCCTATAAACGCATTTCAACCTATCTTGTTCTTTCAACAGTCAAGTATTTGATGTTAGGCGGAAGAGTAAGCATCACAAAATATCTTATGGCAACAATATTGAAAAAACGACCAATTATTAGAGTAAGTGAAGAAGGAAAAAATGTTGCTGTTAAAGCAGTCAATGATTTCGATAAAGGAATAGCTGAAATTATTGAATTAACGTTAAAAGACAAAGATCGTTTACCTCGTAAGTGGATTGTTGTTCATACTAATAACGAAGAAAAAGCTAATCAAACTGTAACAATGATCAAAGAGAAGGTTCCAGATGCATATATAAGGATAGTTGCAAGTGGTGTAACCATTAGCGCTCATACAGGACCTAATGCTGTTTCAATTATTACTGATTTTGGCGTAGAATAACATTTTTCCCTCTTTTTTCTTTTTCTGACCACTTGTTGGTCACTTTTTCTCGGTAGTTTCTTTAATTGTGACCAGTTATTGTTTACATAGGTGAAAAAGTATGGCGGAAAAAATGAATGAACAAACACAAAAAGATTGGAATGAAAAAGACGTCAAACAAAAATTCAATAACATCAACTTATTGACTGAAAAAGCAAAGCATCAGTTATTAGGAAATTAATTAAAGAATAGGGGTAAAAAAATGACACTAAACGACGATAAACAGAGGCAAAAAACTGAACAAAAAATTAAAAGCAAAACACAAAAAAAAGAACATAAAAAGAACAATGAGACACAATTATATCTTGAATCTTCTTGTTTGCAGTTGATCTAAACTTGAAAGTACTCTCTTCTTTAATTTTCATTTAAAGATTGCAGAAGCTCTGAATAGACAACTCTAAATTCTTCTCTCTTTTCTGTTAAAGGTAGTCGTTGTAAAACTTTCAGGATTTCATCACAGTAAAATTTTACTTTACGTATATCATTTTGTTTCTTGTATTGATCAATAATTTTTCTTAAACTGGTGAAATGAAAGCTTAATTCCTTTTTAGATAAGTCTTCAATGTTGATGGTAGAACCTATGAAATCAGCTAAATACTTTCTATTCTTCTCTAACAAAGTCGTGTCTGTCATTAAATTATCATGTCCTGTGATAATAAAATTGGTAGGTAAAGAGAGATAATAGTCTAAAACTGCCAAATAATCTTCAAAATTTAAATGATTTAGATAAGGAAAAGGATCCTCTATGTTATCTCCAACAAACAACACCTTATCTTTACTATCATAACATGATGAAGAATCGATCTGATGACCGGGTGAAAAAAAGAATTCTACTTGATCTTCATGAAAAATAACTTTGTCAGTGAAAAGTAATGTTGGTAAAACAAGCTCTACTGTTTTCCTTTTATCATCACTATATTTCTCTATTGTTTCGTTATGTTCTTGTTCTATTCTACTTAAACAATTATAGTGAGCTATAATCAAATCTTCTTTAAATGCACCATTACCCCAATAATGGTCATAATCAGCATGGGAGATAAAAACAATAATAGGTTTATTTTCTATCTCTTCAGTTTTTAATACCTTCAATACTTCTTCCATTGACTCTGTACCTAAAAATGTATCACAAATGAAAAGATGTTTATCGCCATTAATTACGTAAACATTTGTTTGATAAGGGTCTTCGAATGTGAAAAGATATCCTCTTGAACCAACTTTTTGCCAATTCATAGTTGAACAAAAATATGAAACATTTATAGACTTTTTTAAAAAGTGTTAAAATATGATAAGTAGAAAAATGTAGGCAATAAGTAAGAAAGAAGAGGAAAAAAAGAAAAAGAAAAACGTAAGGAAAAGAGAAATTTAGAGATGCATATGTTCTAATTTTGATAATTCTTCGGGATAAGGAGCAAAGAAACTTTGACTATTCAGGTATTCTTGGTCAAAACGAATAATCCAAGATTTTAATAGCAATTGAATAGTATTTAAGGGCATAAATCCCTCTCTGTACTTTTCTACATTATCTAAAAAGAATTTTTTCTCGTAATTCTTCAAATTTTTTGAAAAATAGCCTAAGGTGTGATGAAGGGTGTCAATAACAATATTACGGCTGGGTAAATTGCTCAACATGTTCTTCATTATTTGCTCATAATTCGCAATAACCTCATCAAATGAATGATGGTCTTTGTTCGCTACTAGTTGACCTAGAGTATTTAGAGGTTTTATACCATAAGACCTGAGTAATAGTTTATTTTCAGTGTGAAAATTAACCAATGCTCCAACTTTTTGAGTTTTCTTTATTTCTCTGAATCTAGCAAAAAGGAATATCTTGGACAAAAAATTTTCTCTAATGTCAGTATTCTTTAATCTTCCTTCATCTTCAATTGCTATATCCCCAAATGATTGCATCACCAAATGTCCAAAAATACCTTCTGCTTTAGAGGTTAGAGAAGCTACTTTCCCTTGTCCGGGATAAATTTTCACATCTTTTAATCCACAAGAAGGAGAGCGATTTTTTAGGATAAATCCATCTATTTCATTAAGCGGAAGAGATGTGAGATAATCTTGACAATATCCTATCATTTTTTCTGTTAAGTCAAGATCTGTCGCTGGT
>CAZEQQ010000419.1:0-2877 GCA_964514425.1 uncultured archaeon | reverse complement strand
TCTTTAATCCACTAATAAATGCGTCATAAGATTTATTTATTAAATTATCAAAGTCTGATGTAGAGAGTAACTGCGAATATTGTCCTTTTACATAACTTACTAAAAATGATAAATCTGGTGAGATTGATGACATCACAAGAACTAGAGATAATAGAACAAATAAAGGTTGCTGAACAAAAAGGCAATGATATGATCCAAAAAGTTGAAGAGGAAGCAAGAACAATTATAGAGAAACAAGAAAGTAATAGAATAAAGAAACTTGAACAAGCACGTCATGAAGCTAGAGAACTATTAAAGCAACAATTAGAAGAAGCAAAAAATACAGAAAACTACCTAATAATGATTAAAGAAGCAGAAAAACAAGTTGCCTTTCTAAAAAAAACTACCCAAACTAAAATGGAAGAGGTTGCAGAAAATATTGCAAATTTGATAGTAAACGCAAATGAAGAATGGTAAAAAATTTCCTCTTTCTCTCTCTTTTTCCTTTTCTTACTTTTTGTTTTTTTGTCGTTTTTGATTTTAAAACCTTATTTTTCCTTGTTTTTATTGCTAAAGGTAAAAAGTTATTGCTAAGTCATGAATGTCAATGACTTAAAAACACCAAGATAGTGTAAGAAAGCTGCTATGAGGATGAAAACATGAAAAATGTCATGAGTATTAATTTTAGAAGATATTAAGGTGATTTTAGAAGCATAAATTAATGCTCCAATGGTATAGAAAATACCACCAAAAAGGATTAACAAAAAGATATTCAAAGGAACTATGTTAAGGAGTTGATTGATAGGAAGAATAATCATCCAACCCATTAAGACATAAATTAGTACGTCCGCCCATTTAGGCAAATTCATGAAGAATAGTTTAAACACTCCTCCAATAACAACAATGATCCATTGTGCGCCTATAATCAGCCACTGAAGATAACCTTCAAGAAAAACATAAGCAAAAGGAGTATATGTTCCTGCAATAAGGCAAAATATAGCAATGTGGTCAATTTTTCGCCACATACTCTGTTCTTTTTCTTCCTTTTTATGGGTATGATAAAGAGAACTTGCACTGAAAAGAAAAATAAGCGAAAAACCATAAATGAGTGATAAAATTAGTGCAGTACTATTTCCCAAATTAGTTATAATAAGAATAATTAACCCTAGTATACTTATACACACACCTAATACGTGAGACCATACTGAGAATTTTTCCGTTTCTAACATGAGTAAACAACCCAAGTATGCTTTAACTATCTCCTTAAAAATACTACCAATCAAACGTACTTAGAAAGAAAAATTATTTTTTGTCTCTCTTTACATTTCTCTCTTCAAGTTGTTTGTGCTAATATTTTATTTATACTCTGAAAAGTATCTCTTTTTTATCCTGAAAGCAAAAGAAGACCTACCGTGAGAGAGAGATAATTGACTCCCCAGATGTTTTGAACATATGATAAATATAATCATAATTTAGATCTTAAAATGGAAACAAATCATTACTAAACCGAAAAAATTACAAATTTTGGTATTAATCAATAACTCAAAGTCCCTAAATACTTGTTTCTAGCAATTTCATTTGCCAAGGTTTTAATGTAAGTCTGTTATTATTACCTTACTTTACTATTAAAACATCTAATAACGTGATGAAAATGGAGATAGACAAAGGAGAAATAGATTATTTGGAGGAGCATTACCTCTTTATGGAAACATTGAAAAAATTTACAATAATTGGTAGTTTTTTAGTGAAAAAGTGAAAAAAACCTGATTAGTTTTTCTCCTTTCTTCTTTTATCTCTTAAATTTCTGCACACTTCAGGAGTAACTTGCTTGATATTCTCTTTTTTTGCTTCATCTACTATTCCTTGTAGAGCTCTTTTTAGGAATATTCTTGGAATGTTCACTAACATTTCACAAGCTTCCATTGTGAATTCTACTTCTGGATCAATCCTATTTGCTTGATAAAAAACTGTTTGGACTGATGTTGCTGCTGTTTTTGGTAGAGGTTCAGCATACGGTTTTTTGTGTTCTGCAAACCAAAACTGTATGTTATCTCTGAATCCATAATCAATTGGTAAACTTGGGAATCCTTCCCCTTTTAACAAAGCATCATACCATTTGTTTTTCAGCAATATTTTATCTATTTTCAGCAAGAAATGTGATTCATCTTCTGTTCCTTTGTAATGAAACGTGTCAGGGTTATCATTCCATGTACACTCAAAGACTTGTATTGCTTCTTCGATTATTTCAGGGTATTCTCCTTCTCCTTCTCCTTCTTCTTCTTGTTTTCTATGTGAATCTACTAGTGTAAAAATCGATTCTTTGAGTTTTTCTTCTGCTGTTTTTCCTGGGAAACCTAAACTCACTGTGTTAGTGAGCATTTTTTTATCGTATGGAATGAAGTTTAAGGCAGCTACTTTTGTTCTTCTGATATTCTTTGCTGTATTCGAGTCAGCTCGAGATATTAACATCATTGCATGTTCTCCTGCAATTCCAAATGGGAACACCAATGAGTATGCTCCAATATTTGTTTTCCCCTCTTCTGACAAAGTCGTTATTAAGACTGTTGGCATAGGATAAAATGAGCTAGTCTGGTAATAGTTGTTTAAAATATTAACATTTCTAAAAGTTTTTTCTTCTTTTTTCAAATTAATCGTCTCCTAATATATGGTTATGCAAATCCTCTCACTACTACAAGTGGTGTATTGGCATCTGCACTTCCTGACACTAAATCAGCTAAAGATGAAACAAGATTTTCTACTTTTCTAGGTGTTGTTCCTTGAGCACTAAATCCTTGTTTTTCTTGCTTTTCGATGAATTTCCTCTTTTCTTCTTCTATAATTTGTGCTATTTCCTCTTTTGTTTTCCCTTCGTTGTACAATTTTTGCATCAAATATTTA
>CAZEQQ010000418.1:0-2889 GCA_964514425.1 uncultured archaeon | reverse complement strand
TTTATAACAAAAAGCATTATATCTTGCGCGCAATTAATTCTGTTTTGAATCAAAACATCAAGCCCAAAGAGATAATTATTGTCAATGATGGATCAACAGATGGAAGTGATGCAGTTGTAAAAAGAACCACAAATAAAACCATCAAACTGGTTTCCCAAGCAAATCAGGGGGAATGCGCTGCACGCAACCGGGGCATTGCTGAAGCCCAATATCCATATATTGCTTTTTTAGATGCAGATGATGAATGGGAGTTAGATTTTTTAGAAAGAATAACAACACTTGTTAGACTATACCCAAGTTCCGGTGCTTTTGCAACTTCTAATAAAATATTAAGAAAAAATGGAGAATATATTTATCCTGAGTTATACAACATTCCCTCAAAGTCCTGGAAAGGAATACTCCCAAATTTCTTTGAATTATATCAACATAGCTTTGCCTTAAATGCCTCATCAATCACTGTGCCCAAGAAAATTTTGAATGAGGTTGGGGGGTTTCCGGAAGGTGTTGTTAATGGCGGAGATGTCGTGTGTTGGGTAAAAATCGCATTAAGGTATCCTATAGCATTTGATTCAGCAAGGTCATCTATTTATCATCAAGATGCAGAAAACCAGATGCATCGAATATCAATGCCTAAACAACCAATGCCATATAACGAAATTATTTTCGATGCAATAGAAAAAGGTATACTTTCATCAGAACATGCAGAATCAGCAAAGGAATTTGTTGCCAAGAATCAATTAGTAATCATCAAAAACAATTTATTGTCAGACGATTTACAAAACGCACGTGCGTTAGTTAAAACCATAAGTTATACTAAAAAATATCGTAAGGAGTGGATAATCTATTGGTTATTAACTAAACTACCTGACGATATTGCAATTTATTTGATACATAATCGATTAGCAAAGAATATCACTAGATCATTTCGATGACTTTATCCTCAAAAGTTGTCTTATAATTTTCAGTTGTTTTATGAGTTTGAGCTGGACCCTATTTGCTAGACCACGATTAAATATATGTTAGGTGAGTTTCTAATTAGACCAGTGCCCTTTTGCAACATATACATAAGCGGGCAGAGATCAGTGAATATTCGCACACAATCCTATACACTACCAAAGGCTTTGAGCTGAATTTTTATTAATTAACCCCATTACTTTTCTTTCAATCTCATAATCTCGAAATTCACAGTCTAATAGGTTTCTGCAAAATGCTTTGATTTTGGTTTTTTGCTTAATCAAGTTATTGGTAAGCTTATTAGACTAAACCGGCAATAATTAACCCCCTTATAAATCAAGCCTTGTGTTTTAACGCATAAGACCTAGTTATTGGCGGTATAAAAATCTTAGTTACACTTTATGAAAGCTTTCATGAAATTATTATTATTAGGAAATTATCCAATACGCTCTAAATTCTCTGATCGGTTAGAGTTTCGAACAGATAATTATTCAGAACATCCAAGCACATGGATATTAAATCTAATAGAATTATTAAGATCTACTACCATTGAGTTATCAATGGTCAGCTTAAACTCTCAATTATGTAAGGATTATGATTTTGTTTATGAAAATTGTCATTTTTATTTTTTGAAGGGTACCCCTTACCGGTTACAGCCAATAACAATGTTCCAATTTGATAAACGTAGAATTCTAAATACAATAAATTTAATTAAGCCCCAATTAATCCAATCTTTTGGTACTGAAAATGCTTATTCATATGCAGGTGTTTCAACATCTGTGCCCTGTATAATATATATGCAGGGGATAATATCGGAATTGATCAAGCTAATAAATCCACATGATAATTTTTATAAATGGATGCATTATTATATCGCCCGCCTTCTAGAAAGGACAACCGTAAAACAAGGGCAGTATTTTATTGCTGAAAATTATTTTTCTCGCGACTTTGTAAGGGGATTGAATAAAAACGCATCTATTTTTGTATTGCCTAATTTAATAAATCCTTGTTTCTTTGATGTTGAACCCCAAACCTATCCTAATAACAAACTAATCATTTTTGTTGGCAGCGCAAAAACTGAAAAGGGTATCTATGATTTGCTAAATGCGTTTATGATTGTAAAGAATACCATTCCGGAATGCAAGTTAGAGATCATTGGGAATATCAGTTCTAAGGATCATACAAAAATAACTAGTCTTATTGAAGAAACAAATAATAATAACCAAATTAAACTGGTTGGTATAAAAGATGCTAATTACTTGAAACAGGTTATGAAAAAAGCAGCAATATTAGTTCATCCTTCATGGATGGATACGAGTCCGAATTCTATTTTGGAGGCTATGGTTGCAGGATTACCAGTAATTGCGTCCGATGTTGGTGGGATTCCCAATATTATCATGGATAACGAAACAGGTCTTCTAATTAAACCCCGTGATACCAAAATGATAGCTGAGAAAATTATCTACTTACTAAATAACCCATCAGAAAGAAATCGACTTTCAACCAATGCAAAAAACGTCATGCGAAGAAAATTAGATCATAGTGATTTATTAGACTCATTATTACGCATATACCAATTAACATTATCCACTGATAAGCAATAATGATATACATAATATTAATCATTTTGATATACATTGAAGCTACAAATAAAGAAAACTCATGAGAATAAAGTACAAACGAAAAGCGGTAATGTCATTGTTAGGATTACTGATTGTGTCAACCGCAATTCTCGAATCATTTTTCTATTCTCAATATATTGAGTTAATTACCGCTGATAGGATACCATTATTGAGAGCATTGCCTGTCTATCTCTATCCAACAGATATTGTCTTGTTTTTGCTTATGTCAGTATTTCTTCTGCGTATACTGAATCTTCAATTAACTCGAAAAAGAACGATTCTTTTTATCCTTTGGTTGTTCATAGCCACCATT
>CAZEQQ010000417.1:0-2901 GCA_964514425.1 uncultured archaeon | reverse complement strand
TTCTTGAACCTCCAAAACCATCAGGCCAACTATCTGAATCCTTAAAAGAGTTAAATAAACGAGCTAAACTTGAATAATCTTCATTAGTATGCTCTAACAAACGTATATTCTTCATTTGCTCTAACTTTGGAAATGTTATTTTTTCTGACATTTTCGATACCAATTAGGGTTATATGAAAATTAACATTTTAGACTTTAAAGTAAAGACAAAAATATTAACTGAAGAAAGACAATTTGAAGAATTTATAAACTGTGAGTTTAGTGCTAAATCGAAAAATAGGACTTATATGTTTTTTTAAATATCTCAACTGAAAAGAACAATTTATAACGAAAACAATAAATTTATGATCTTTCTACTCTATATATGGCAGAAAAATATACTATTATCGCAGAACTTGTTGTTTCCTGTTTAGGTGTAGGTACGAGTATTTCTAACTATGTCAAAAAAGCAACAAAAGAAATAGAAACAATCGATGGAATAAGGGTTTTACACCATCCAATGGGAACGATAATTGAAGCACACTCTTTGGATAAAATTCTAGATGTAACAAAAAGAGCTCATGAAGCATTAATAAACGCAGGTTGTCAAAGAGTTGTTACTACTCTGAAAATCGATGATCGTAGAGACAAAGAACGAAAAATGGAAGATAAAGTAAGTGTTCTGTCCCATAAAATTGATTCTTCGACATAACTTTTCTCTCTTTTCTCTCTTCTCTCCTTTTCAAAAGGTTTATATACTCACTTGAAAAAATGTATCTCGAATGACGTTTCAAATTAATATGTAAAATGAAACGTAAAATGTAGGTGTATGAAAATGGTTGAATTAAATACTATGACAATATTGTTAATAGCTGTTGTTGCGACTTTACAAATCGGTTTAAACATTTACGCAACATACAGATGGCTTAAAGTGAAAAAGGTTTACCCTGAAAGCGCTAAAGTATGGTGGCTTCCTATTATCTGGTTGATAAATATTTTTGGTGCACTTGCGTATCTAATCATTGGTGTAGTTGATGTAAAGGAAGATGATAAAGATGCAAAGTGGGATTAAAGTAACTAATTTACACAAAAACTTTAATGGTGTAGAAGCCTTAAAAGGTGTAAATTTGGAGATTACCCAACCAGGATTATATGGTCTAATCGGTCCAAATGGTGCTGGAAAAAGCACATTGTTTAAATGTATAACAGGGCTATTGAATCCAAGTATTGGACAAGTATACATTGATGGTGCTGAAGTTAATCCTCGCCACTTGGAACATCGTTTAAAATTTGGTTTTCTTCCAGAAGATTCAGGGACTTATGATAAACTGACCGCTAGAGATTTTTTACATGTTATAGCAGCAATGTCTGGCATAAAGAAATCGGAAAGAGGAGAAAAAGTAAAGGAAGTTATTGATTTTATTGGAATAACTTATTCCCCTAATAAGATTGTTAAGTATCTCTCAACGGGTCAAAAACGATTATTACTTATTGCAAGTGTTTTACTCCACAACCCTGGAATAGTGATTTTAGATGAATCTCTAAATGGTTTAGATCCTATAAATCGTGATAAAGTTAGCCAAGTTATGAAGAAAATATCAGAGAATAGGATAGTTTTCTTCTCCAGCCATGTTCTTGCTGATATCTGGAGGTTATGTGAAAAAATATATGTCTTGAATGGGGGAAGCTTGATGAAAGTTGATACACCAAAAAATATCCTTAAAGAGGCAAGTAGTAATGCCTTCTATGTAACTTGTCCAGAAAGAATTGAGGACATTGTTGAATTCATGGGAAAAACTTCCTATTTTGAAGACATACAACGTATTGGAACAAAAATAGTTTTTACAATCAGTAAAGACGTAAAAATTAACAAAATCTTGCAAGATCTCTTAAGTACTTTTGATTCCATTGAATCTTTTGGTCCTTTCCTTCCCGATTTAGATGAATTGTTTGTAAAGTTGGTGAAAACAGATGAGTAAACTACTATCATATTCTAGTATGGGACTAATTCTTAAAGAATGGCTGTATGCAAAGAAGAGAATTATTCCTATTATGTTAGGTTTTTCTATTTTTTCAGTTGTTACTATTCTTATGCTAAAGGCTTTGCCTTACCTTGTTGATTTACCAATGGAAATATTCCCTGAATTCGACGCAACATTTTATGTAAGTAATTATATGAGCAACGCAAAAACAATCTTTGGGATAATTACTGTCATACTCTGTGCAGATGCAATAGCAGGTGAGAGAGAGAAAAACACTCTTATCTTTCTACAAACTAAACCCTTGAAATCTTCAATTGTTATAACAACAAAAGCTTTAATGCGATTTCTTTTAGTTACTTTAGGGACAATAGTTAGTTCAATAGTAGTTTTTGTGCTCATAACCATTCTTACTGATGTACCTGATATAGAACTTTTCCTACTCGCAAATCTAGTAATGATAATATTACTCTTTACTTTCGTTTCTATAGGTGTGTTCATTTCAACATTTGTTGGGTCTCAGCTGGCTGCTGGAGCTATTTCGGTGGGTGTTTTATTTGGTATAGATATTATCACAAGTTTCCTTACCGATCCAAATTTAGTCCCTTACAATAGTTTCCAACTTGCAGTCAATATTCTTTACCATGATATAACCCCTCTAACCATCTTCTTGAATTGTTTGTTTCTTATAGGGTTAGGAATACTACTTCTTAGCATTGCAACTATTAGATATTATAGCGAAAAGGAACCAACACGAAGATAATAACAAATTAAGTGATTGAGATGACATCAGAAGATAAAATTGACAGCACTCTGATTGATGGCTTTGATAGAGCAAAAATTATGGAAATCTTATCAAAAGATAGATTAGTAAAAATAATTCTCTATCTTTTAGCTTTTCCTGAACTAAGTCTTGTTGAGTTAACAAATCTAATAGAAAGGA
>CAZEQQ010000416.1:0-2903 GCA_964514425.1 uncultured archaeon | reverse complement strand
TAATTGCTATCGGTTGGGACAATAGCACCGTTGATTTGAACACTTACACAACAGAAACTTTAGCAGAGGCTCTAGGTGTTGAAGATACAGAAAATTCAAACCAAATATGGAACATCGAAAACTTTAGAGATGCCAGTATTGGCGATGTTGTAATTGCGAATAAAGGGAAAAGTAAAGCCCTTGGTGTGGGGATTATTACTGGAGAATATGAATTTAAGCCTGAAAGAGAGAAGTATAGACACGTAAGAAAAGTCAAATGGCTGATTAATCATTTAGTTGACTTTGAGAAAACAATTTTTAGACCCGACACATTCTCTCCCACTTTAAAATGGAGCAGCATAAAAGAGAAATATGTTCAAACCAAATCAGAATTTGAAAAGATTTTTAATGATATAGAATCAGGGAAAAACATATTACCGCCCCCAAAAGCGATTGTAAAAGACCCAGAAACTCAAAATTTTTGGTGGCTAAATGCAAATCCTAAGATTTGGAGAATTGACAGTTATGAACTAGGTGACATTCAATCCTACACATCCCATAACGACAAAGGGAATAAACGTAGGATTTATAAATACTTCCAAGAGGTACAACCAGGCGACTTGGTTATTGGTTATGAAAGCACCCCTGTTAAGCAAATCAAAGCAATTTTTGAGATAACTGAATCATTGCACATTGATGATAACGAAGGAGAAGTAATAAATTTTGAAATAAAAGAAATTGTAAAAGACCCAATCAACTGGGATGAACTAAAAGACACAAAGGGGTTAGAGAATTGTGAAGTTTTCATCAATAACCAAGGCAGTTTATTTCGACTAACTGCTGATGAATTCGATATAATCAGAGACCTGATTGACGAAAAGAATATTGTTATTGAAAAAGAGCAAGAAGAAATTAAAGTTGTTGACTATTCATTTATTAACGACCCCGACAAACCCTTTATTGATGAAAATGAAATAAACGAAATAATTCATTCCTTGGAGTTTAAGAAAAACATTGTTCTCCAAGGTCTCCCAGGTGTGGGCAAAACTTTTGTTGCAAAGAAGATTGCATACGAAATGTTAAAGAATACTGATGAATCCAAGGTTAAAATGGTTCAGTTTCATCAATCGTATTCATACGAAGATTTTATACAAGGCATTAGACCGTCTGACAATAGTTTTAAGGTAAAAAATGGGGTGTTTTTCGAATTTTGTAAAAAGGCAGAACAAGACCCTAACAACAAATACTTTTTCATTATTGACGAAATAAACAGAGGCAACTTAAGCAAAATATTCGGAGAATTAATGATGCTTATTGAAACCGACAAAAGGGAGAAATACAGCGTGCCATTGACATACTCCGAAAAAGATGATGCAAATTTTACTGTTCCGAAAAATTTGTATATAATCGGAACAATGAATACCGCTGACCGTTCTCTTGCTATAGTTGACTATGCACTTAGACGGCGTTTTAGATTTATAACCTTAAAACCAAAATTTAACACTCTATTTAGGAATTTCTTAGTATCCAAAGGTTTAAACAACGACTTTATTCAAGAAATCATTTCTAAACTGAATATTTTGAATGAGAGAATAAGGAAAGATAAAAATCTTGGTGAAGGATTTTTAATTGGTCATAGTTTCTTTTGCAATGTTAACTCAATGAATGAAAAAGAATGGTTTGAGGACATTGTAAAATTCGAAATAGCTCCACTACTAGAGGAATATTGGTTTGATGATATTACCAAAGCAGAAAAAGAGGTTGATTTATTATTGTCTTAATAATGAGCATTCCCATTCAGAATATATACTACTTGCTTTGCTATGCTTGGAACAAACTTGATGAAAGCGATATTGTTGATGTTAATTCAATTAGTACCACAGAACTAATTGATTTATTCGGTAAGGTTTTATCACATGGTATTAGCCGATTATTCAAGCAAGGTCTAGACAGGTACTACATTGAGTACGAAAACTCTTTAGTTGGCATTAAAGGAAAACTTAACCTTTCGAGAACCATTAAAGAGAGTAGCTTGCAAATAAGAAGAACTGTATGTAGTTACGATGAATTTGATTTTAATATTATCCATAATCAGATAATCAAAACAACTGTAAGCAAGTTGATAAGGACAAAACAGCTTGATGCAGAGATTAAAGATGAATTGCATAAATTATACACAAAATTTCCACCTATTTCAGAAATCAGTATAAGGAGTTCTCATTTCAAACAAGTAAGGCTTCACAGGAATAACTACCATTATGATTTCATTTTAAAAGTTTGCCAAATTATTAATGAAAACTTATTTATTGACGAAACTATCGGATATTACAAGTTTAAAGATTTCGAGAGGGAAGAAAAGGCAATGGCTAGGCTCTTTGAAGCTTTTGTTAGAAATTTCTACAAGTTAGAATCTGACTATAATGTTTCAAGTGATGCAATAAAATGGAAGTTCACCTCTGAAAATGCTGAAGATTTACTAATGCTTCCCTCAATGCTAACTGATATATCTCTTGTAAAGAGCAACAGAAAGATTATAATAGATACCAAATACTATAAGGAGGCTTTTAATACACGTTTTGAAAAACAAAAATTTGACTCAAGTAATCTATATCAACTGTTTGCTTACATAAAAAATCAGGAAACAGAAGAAGAGAAAACAAAGAATTGTGAAGGAATTTTGCTCTATCCTACTATACATCAAGATTTTTCATATTCATTTAATTACGAGAAACATAAAATCCGAATAATTTCTATAAATTTGAACCAAGACTGGAAGGAAATAAAAGAAGCGTTAATAAAAATCGTTGCATAAATCCACACACCGTCCCTTCGCTGTCAGGCACTTTGGCAAAACGCACTAAGCCACGCTGCAAGCAAATTTTGCCAAATAGCCTTCCAGCCCATCCCGCACAGGGTAGATTGGT